>NZ_QRHS01000017.1:0-97746 GCF_003470905.1 Roseburia sp. AM23-20 | reverse complement strand
TGTCGGGAGTTCGAATCTTCTCGCGCACGTATGTATGGAGACATGATTTATCATGTCTCCATTTTTAGGTTTAAGTACCATGGATGCGCTCTAACGATGGAGCGAAGGGCAATCAATTAAGAAAAAGAGAACGAATCAGGTGTTGCGAAATACATAAAAACAGTATAAAATATTTTAAAAAAGCATCGTATCGTAAAAGAACGAGAGCAGGAGGAAAATAGAATGCTTCAGGGAAAGACAGTACTTCTTGGCGTAACCGGCGGGATCGCGGCATATAAGATGCCAAATGTAGCACGGATGTTAAAGAAAATGCACTGTAATGTGCATGTCCTGATGACACAGAACGCGACTAACTTTATTACTGCAACGACATTTGAGACACTGACCGGCAATAAATGTCTGATCGATACCTTTGACCGTAATTTTGAATTTTCAGTGGAACATGTTGCGTTGGCAAAGCAGGCAGATCTGGTGCTTATTGCACCTGCTACTGCAAATGTGATAGGAAAGATCGCAAATGGGATTGCGGATGATATGCTGACTACGACAGTGATGGCATGTACCTGCAAAGTGTTGGTTGCACCGGCAATGAATCATAATATGTATCATAATTCAATTGTGCAGGAAAATCTGGAAAAATTGAAGCGGCATGGATACGAGATTATAGATCCGGTATGCGGTATGCTTGCAAATGGCGATACTGGTGATGGAAAACTTCCATCAGAAGAAACATTGGTTGAGTATGTTTTAAGAGAACTTGCATTTGAGAAAGATATGCAGGGATTGAAAGTACTGGTAACTGCAGGCCCGACACAGGAAGCAATCGATCCGGTTCGCTTTATATCAAACCATTCTACTGGAAAGATGGGATATGCCATAGCAAAGAATGCTATGCTTCGTGGTGCAGAAGTGACACTTGTGACCGGCAAGACTGCATTAGAGCCGCCAATGTTTGTGCAAACAGTTCCTGTGATATCTGCAAAGGATATGTATCAGGCAGTCATGGAACGCGCGAAAGAACAGGATATTATTGTAAAGGCAGCGGCAGTGGCTGATTATACGCCAGCGCATACTGCAGATGAGAAGATCAAAAAATCAGAAGGTGAGTTATCACTCGCACTGGAAAAAACAACAGATATTCTTGCAGAGCTTGGGAAGAATAAAGGTAAAACGGTTTTATGTGGATTTTCTATGGAGACAGAGCATATGTTGGAAAACTCCAGGGTAAAACGCGAAAAGAAGAATCTTGATATGATTGCTGCAAATAATTTAAAACAGCAGGGGGCCGGATTTGCCGGTGACACAAATGTGCTGACGCTGATCACAGAAAAGTGGGAAAAAGAGCTTGCGCTTATGAGTAAAGATGAAGCAGCGAAATGTCTGTTGGATGAATTGTTAAAATTAAAAATAGTAAATAGTAAATAAATTTTTAAAGAAAAATACAGTATAAGAAAAATACAGTATAAGAAGCAGACAGGAATAAAGATTAAAAAGTGTTGCAGCATGAAATGCAGACAGGAGACAGGGTATATGGAGACAATTAAGGTACAGAAAAATCAGGTAATTGCGAAACAAAAAGAAAAAGTAAAAGCATGGTATTTAATTTTAGAAGGATCGGTCGTACAGAGAAATTCCTACGCGAGGATTGTTCTGAACAAAGAAAGTGTGATCGGTGTTTCGGAGAAAGACAGATATTTGTGTGACTATATCGCAAGAGAAGATTCTGTACTTGCAGTTTTTCCATATAATACAGCAGATGATCTGATCAATGCATTAAACGGTCAGGAGAGCATGCGTGGAACACTCCTTCGTGCTGCTTTAAAACAGCGGCAGATGCTGCTTGAGATGTATGCCGGATTTAAGAATCTGGTAAGACAGTTTCATACATTTGTGGAAACTGAATATAATGATTATACCATGCTTTGCAGTCAAATGCGCATTGACGGACAGGGTTTTCCGAGGATGGACAACTTTAAACCGCTTGATATGGTACATATGGCAGAGAACTGGGAAGTTAATAACAGTACCAGTCTTACAAAAAAAGGATATCTTGATGAATACATAAAGCTCATGCAAAAAGATGACAGCCTTTGTATCGGGGCTATTATGGAAGCCTCTTATCAGACAAGGCGTGTTATGCAGGGAATTATCGAGATGGTTGATTATCTGAAATACAATCAGGATATTTTATTATCAGAATCCGAAAACGATTTATTCCATCTTTATTTTGAGCTTGTAATACAGGCAGAAATGAATCATTATGATGTGACCCCATTAAAAGAACGTATGGATAAAATTGCGGAAGTTATCCGTAAATTAAATATTTATGATGATAAACTGGTATCCTATCGTCTGAATGAGTATAAAAATCATGATTTTACGCAGTATGCAATTGATGAGTTTGCCACACCGGGAGAAGATGATAATATTTCTGATGAGGAATGGGATGAGGAAGAAGAGTCAGAAGACTGCTTAGAACATATCTTAACTTATGCCGGATATACACCGGAGCGCATCGAAGATATGCGAAAACTGATCCAGAAGTACAGGGATCTTCCGGATATGCTTTCCACAGATGCGGAAGTATTCCAGCTTAGAAAACAGCTTTCACAGGTATTTTATGATGCGTATTATAAAGTATTTATGAATGTGATGAAAGATGATGATGAACCGACACCGATCATAGAGATGTTTTTAAATTTCGGCTTTATGGATGTACAGATGGTGGGTGAGGACAATGCCAATATCCTTTATGATCTGACAGAGCATTTAGAAGTTTGTAACTCGGATCATATTTTTACGATATTTGAGTGGTTAAAAACGATTTATAATGGTCAGAATGAGCCGTCAAAGAATGAATTTGATCTGGATTATACGGGCTATCTGGCTGAACTGAAAAAAACTGGAAAAGTAAACGAAAAACAGATGCGGGAGTATGCAAATAACCGTGAGATGAAGGTAAAATTTGAGATACAGAATATGTTTACTTCCGGAAACCGCGTTACTTATGGCAGGGTATCGACATTTTGTCCGATTTTAGGAGAGAATGACCTGATCAATTCTGTTGATAAGATGCTTGTTACAGCACAGAAGATCGAGGATGCCATGAATAAAGTGCGAAAGGTCGATTTTTCTGTATTTTACAGAGGTGTTGTATTTTCAGATCCGGATAAGGGAATCAATCGTGAAGAGATCATGAAAGAAGTACTTCCGAATATTATTCTGATGCCGAATGCAGGAACAAGAGCGATGATGTGGCAGGAGACTGCGGGTGTAAGACGTGATACACCGGCAAGATATATGTTCCCTATTTTTACAGCTGTTGATCTTGATGATATGATGGTTGAAACGACAGGACGTTACCGCTGGGAGATCTGCCGCAAAATTCAGGGTGTTCACTGGAATGATATCCGTGATAAATCCCTGACAGCAGAGTATTGTGATTATATTCAGTTTTACAAGAAGAATCATGATCTTTCGATTGAGGCAAAAGAAAAGATAAAAAGTGCACTGCTTCGTGGAAAAAATAATTACCGTGAGGTGTTTGTAAAAGATTATCAGAACTGGATCAAATATGAGTCAAAAGGAAGTTTTCGTTTAAATAAAGTTTCAAGAGAGATCCTTGTGACATATTGTCCATTTGCGAAGGAGATCAGAGAAGAGTTAAAGTCTAATCCAATGTATCAGAATGCATGGCAGAGATATGATATTTTAATGACGAAAAAAATTCAGCGCATCAATGGCGTCTATGATAAATATCAGAAGGCGGGCGGTAAGATCACAGATGAACTGAAAGATAATTTAGAATATTATATGATGTAACTGTATGTATAATTGAAAGCATTTCTTCTAATAATATTTATGCAAACCAAAGTGCATGTAACTGAAATTGTGTATGACAGAAATTGTATGCAGTTAAAAGTACATGCCATCCAAATTGCAGGAAGCAGGTGCAAAAGGGCACCGGAATGGAGGAAGAAATGGCAAAGAACGCAGACAAAACAAACAGTGGATCTAATTGCAGAAACAGTTACGAGGACAGCTATGAAAATAGCTATGGGCAGAACAGCTCAAAAAATAAGTCTTCCAACAAGGCAACAAACAGCAACGAACAGAACAGATCAACAAACAGTAACGGACAGAATAAATCCGGTCAGAATAGCACAGGTTCTAACGTATCTAAATAAGAACACAGATACCGAAAACTGCATATAATGTAAGGAAAACATTTGCAGAAGAACAGATTACAGGGCAGCGCTTTGTAATCTGTTTTTATTTCGGAGGTATTATGGCATTTTTTACGATACATCCACGCGAGATGGAACAGATCATTTTAGGTAAGCATGCTCTGGTGCTTGATGTGAGGGAGAGAGAAGTTTACCGGGAAGAACATTATAAGGGTGCATATTGCTGTCCATATGAGGAAATGAATGGATGGATGAGACGTTTTAACAGAACCAGAACATTAGTCGTTTATTGCGAATATGGTAGTACGAGCCTTTTGGCAGCAAGGCAGCTTGCAAAATGCGGTTACGAGGTGTATACAGTTGTTGGAGGAATGCGGGCGATCAGACAATATAATGGTTATGATTAACATTGACAGGGTATTTTAGAACGGATAATATAATACTAAGGTAAAAGAAACAGTAAGGAGAATTCATGAAAACATATGAACTTGTGGTACCGTGCCATTTCGGGTTAGAGGCGGTATTGAAAAGAGAGATTTATGATCTTGGTTATGAGATAGACAGAGTAGAAGACGGAAGAATCACATTTACCGGAGATGAGGAGGCAATCTGCCGGGCGAATATTTTCCTGCGCACGGCAGAACGTGTTTTAATTCAGGTAGGGCGTTTTCATGCGGAAACATTTGAAGAATTATTTCAGGGAATCAAGTCACTTCGGTGGGAAAAATATATTCCTGAAAATGGTAAGTTCTGGGTAAAAAAGGCATCTTCTATCAAAAGTAAACTGTTCAGTCCGTCTGATATTCAGTCGATCGCGAAAAAAGCAATGGTAGAGCGGTTAAAGCAGCAATATCATAAAGAGTGGTTTGCTGAGGATGGAGCACCGTATCCGGTGCGTATTTTTCTGTTAAAGGATGAAGTCATGGTAACACTTGATACATCGGGGGATTCCCTGCATAAAAGGGGATATCGTACTTTGACCAGCAAAGCACCGCTGACGGAGACACTTGCGGCGTCCTTACTGATGCTGACGCCATGGAAACCGGATCGTATCCTTGTAGATCCGTTTTGCGGAAGTGGAACATTCCCGATAGAGGCGGCAATGATCGCTGCAAATATCGCACCTGGAATGAATCGTGAATTTACAGCAGAGCAATGGACAAATATCATAGACCGTAAAGTCTGGTATGAGTGTGTGAAAGAAGCACAGGATATGGTCAATGATGATATTACCGTGGATATCCAGGGATATGACATTGACGGTGATGTGGTAAAAGCGGCGAGACAGAATGCTGTCCGTGCAGGAGTTGACCATCTGATCCATTTCCAGCAGAGACCTGTGGCAGAATTGCACCATCCGAAGAAATATGGTTTTATCGTGACAAATCCGCCATATGGAGAGCGCCTAGAAGATAAAGCGGATCTGCCGGAATTATACAGTCAGATCGGGGAGGCATACCGGAGATTGGATGCATGGTCGATGTATCTGATCACCAGTTATGAGGACACAGAGCGTTACATAGGGCGGAAGGCGGATAAAAACCGTAAGATTTATAACGGAATGTTAAAGACGTACTTTTATCAGTTTATGGGACCAAAACCGCCAAAACGTGATAATTTTCATTAAGGAGATTCTGATTCATGCATTATTCGAAAAGATTTATTGCCTTTGGTGGAATCGTGGCGATTGCTTTTTTGATAAAATATAATATACCCGGTGGAGAATATGAGCAGATCGGCAGTTTCCGGGGAGCAAGTTTAGAAGCAGAAACCTGGAATCCGCTGATCGCGTCAAGTGTGAATGATAATCTGCTGTCTGTGATCATTGACAATAAACAGTATACCAATGAAAAATATAAATTTTATATGGATGATAATTTAGACATTATGATGCCTGTTTCCATTCTGCGGGATGCGTTAAACTGCAGTGCACACATTTATGATGGGGACAGGCTGGTTGTGGAAAAACATTCCAGTGATATTTCCTTTTCACTGGATCAGGGAACTGCTACTGTGAATGGTGATATTGAAAAGATCACATCTCCGTTTACCATGATAGAGAACGAGTATTATGTCAGTCTCAATGATCTGTCACAATATATGGATTATACATATAGCTGGGATATGCAGGAAAATGAGGCACAGGCTGTAGATAATTCGGATGCATCGATCGTGCCGACCAGTTATGATCTAAGGGACAGAAAACGGACAGCGGAAGTGCGTAATCAGGGAAGTTATGGAACCTGTTGGTCATTTGCAGCATTAGGAGCACTTGAATCATCGCTGCTGCCGGAGGAGAGCGCACAGTATTCAGTGGATCATATGACACTGTGTAATGGATTTAATATGACTCAGAATGATGGTGGCGAATATACCATGGGAATGGCATATCTTGCAGCATGGAAGGGACCTGTTTATGAAAAGGATGATCCTTATGGAGATGACCAGACGGATGAGAATCTTACGGCAGTAAAGCATGTGCAGGAAATGCAGATCATCGAGAGCAAGGATTACGAAAAAATAAAAGAAGCTGTATTTAAGTATGGTGGAGTGCAGACATCCATTTATAATGCACTGCGAAGCTCACAGTCTTCCTCTCCATATTATAATAAAAGTACGAATGCCTACTGCTATATTGGTACGGAAAAGCCAAACCATGATGTTGTGATCGTCGGATGGGATGATTCTTACTCAAAGGATAATTTTAATACAGATCTTGAAGGTGATGGAGCTTTTATCTGTCAGAACAGCTGGGGCGATAATTTTGGAGAAAACGGGTTTTTTTATATCTCTTATTATGATACAAACATTGGAACACATAATGTTGTTTATACGGATATAGAAAATACAGATAATTATGATCATATTTATCAGAGTGATCTGTGCGGCTGGGTTGGTCAGCTTGGTTACAATAAAGACAGTATCTATGGGGCAAATGTTTTTACTGCAGAGGGAAATGAAACCTTAAAGGCAGCATCTTTTTATGCAACTGGAAAAGATTCGCAGTATGAATTATATGTTGTGCGTCAGTTTGCGGATGAATCGTCTTTGGAGAAGATGATCCCGGTTGCATCCGGTAAGCTGGGAAATGCAGGTTATTATACCGTTGACTTTAATCAGGGGATTGAAGTGGATGCGGGGGAGCGTTATGCAGTTGTTTTGCATATTATTACCCCTGGATCTGTACATCCGATGGCAATTGAGTATGCTGCGGATGAGGCGACTGAAAATGTAGACTTAGATGATGGAGAGAGTTATATCAGTGTAAATGGTTCGAAATGGGTGAGTGTTGATACCGTAGAAAAATCGAATCTTTGTATCAAGGCATTCAGCGATAATCGATAGAAAGCAGTTATTACATGGAAGATAAAGTATTAAAATTTGCGGCAGCAGTTGTTGTGGTACTTACGGCAGCAGTCTGCATTGGACTTCCTTTTTTTCCCCAGATCCATACATGGGCTGTGGAAACGAGGGAAGAACGCTTAGCAGAGCAGGAATATGCGGAAAACCAGACAGAGATGAAAGATCTTGAAATTGTTGCTGCAGATACATCAGAACAGGTTCATGGCGGACAGTTGCAGTTGAAATTGCCGGAAGGTGTAACAGGATCTGATATCCAATTTACAAATGATTATGTGACACAGACGATAAGGATCAGTATTCCGGGGACAGACCGCTCTTATTTTGAAAATGGACCGATCACAGGAAGCAGTAATCACATTGCGACACTCTCCTATTCCAGTAAGGGAGAGGATGGTGTGATAGAGATCGTAATGGATCGTGTGTACGAATTAAAAACAGAATATGACAATGCATATTATTATTTTGACTTTTTGACACCACAGGAAGTGTATGATAAAGTAGTCGTAATCGATGCGGGACACGGAGGACGTGCACCGGGAGCAAACAAGCAGGGAGTCAATGAAAAAGAAATTGACCTTGATATCGTGCTCCAGTTAAAAAAGATACTTGATGAAGATGATCACAATATTGGTGTTTATTACACCAGAACAGATGACAGCAACCCTACTTTTGATCAGAGGGTGCAGCTTGCAAATAAGTCGGATGCTGATCTATTTATCAGTGTACATAACAACTCCACAAACAGTGGAAGAATGTCCTCTGCACATGGTACGGCAGTCATGTATAATGAATCTGATGCGAGTGAACTTGGAAGCAAACGTTTTGCGCAGATCTGTTTAGAGGAAGTGACAGGACAGCTTAATAGCAGAAACCGGGGGCTTGTTGAGGGAGACAGTATCTATATCATAAGGACAAGTGAAGTTCCGGTTGCGCTGATTGAAGTTGGTTTTATGACGAATCAGGAGGAGCTTGATCTGCTGCGTTCGGAGGATTATCAGAAGGAAGCAGCACTTGGCATTTATCATGCAATACTGCGTGCATTTGAAGAAGGCTATTAATGTGAAAAATGCATTTTTCACATGCAAGATTTGTGATTACGCACAAACTTGAGATGCGCTTGAGGGCAGCGCAGGAATAGAGATTAGTGTGAAATGGAGAAGTGATATGAACAGAATTATTTTTGCAACCGGAAATGCCGGTAAAATGAAAGAAATCAGAGAAATTTTAGGGGATATGGATGCAGAGATCCTTTCAATGAAAGAAGCCGGAATTAAGGCAGATATTGTAGAGGACGGAACAACGTTTGAGGAAAATGCCAAAATCAAGGCACAGACAGTTGCACAGTTTACCAAAGATATCGTTCTTGCAGATGATTCCGGACTTGAAGTAGATTATCTGAACAAGGAACCGGGAGTGTATTCTGCCCGCTATATGGGGGAAAATACGTCTTATACGATCAAAAATCAGGCTATTTTAGACAGATTAAAGGGTGTGCCGAAGGAAAAACGTACAGCACGGTTTGTCTGCGCTATTGCGGCTGCAATGCCAAATGGAGATGTGCTTGTTACGAGAGAAACGATTGAAGGATATATCGGAGAAAAGCCGGCAGGAAGTAATGGGTTTGGATATGATCCGATTTTTTACGTGGACGAGTTCGGGTGTTCTACGGCAGAACTTACGGAAGAACAGAAAAATCAGATCAGTCACAGGGGTAAGGCATTGCGTGCCATGAAGGAAAAACTGAATCAGTATGGAATCTGATGTATAAAGAATGGGGATTGGAAATACATAGGATGGGGCAGGTAGCCTTATGAGAGTACTGGTTATTAGCGATACACATAAAAAACATGAAAATTTAAAAGTTGTTTTAGAGAGAGTTTCCCCGGTGGATCTTGTGATCCATCTTGGAGATGCAGAAGGATATGAGGATTATATAGGGGAACTCTGCGGCTGTCCGCTTGAAATCGTTGCGGGGAATAATGATTTTTTCTCTTCTTTGCCGCGTGAAAAGGAGATCATGGTAGGAAATTACCGTGTGTTTATGACACATGGGCATTATTACTATGTCGGTTCCGGGATTGAGGATTTAAAGCGCGAGGCTTTAGCGCGTGGAGCGGATGTTGCAATGTTCGGACATACCCATATTCCGCTGATCGAATATGGTGACGGGATTGTTGTCATGAATCCCGGTAGTATTTCCTATCCGCGACAGGAGGGAAAGCGCCCTTCGTATATTCTGATGGACATAGATAAAAAAGGTGTGGCGCACTATGAAATAGAGTATTTATAAGAAAAATAAATTTTTTTGAAAAAATATAAAAAAAGTGTTGACATTTATGTTTGAGTCCTATATAATAACTCTTGCGTCACGGATGAGACGGAAAAGACAAGCACTTAAGAAACTTGCTTTTCAATATTAAAAGTTCATATCGGGGTGTGGCTCAGCTTGGCTAGAGCGCCTGGTTTGGGACCAGGAGGTCGCAGGTTCGAATCCTGTCACCCCGATTGTGTGCGGGTGTAGTTCAATGGTAGAACACCAGCCTTCCAAGCTGGATACGTGGGTTCGATTCCCATCACCCGCTTTCCATTTGCAAATTATTATGGAAAGCATAATATGTGGCAACATGTTTGCTTGTGAAGCGGGCAATCAGTTGCAGGGCAGATGTGATAAATGTGTTCGTAGCTCAGCTGGATAGAGCAACGGCCTTCTAAGCCGTGGGTCGGGGGTTCGAATCCCTTCGAGCACATTTCCTTATTTTTAATAAGGTGTCAGGCTTTATAGCCGTATGGTGGGTATAGCGCAGTTGGTTAGCGCGCCAGATTGTGGCTCTGGAGGCCCAGGGTTCGAATCCCTGTATCCACCTTTGTTGCGACTAGTGCAACAGGTCTGAAATATGACAATGTCTTTAAGATGTTGGTCTTATATTTCTTGTTGGGCTATCGCCAAGCGGTAAGGCACTGGATTTTGATTCCAGCATTCGCAGGTTCGAATCCTGCTAGCCCAGCTTATAATAAAATATATGGGATATTAGCTCAGTTGGTAGAGCACTTGACTTTTAATCAAGTTGTCCGGGGTTCGAATCCCCGATGTCTCATTAGATTGGAAATAGCGGAAAACCAGTAAAATCAAGGCTTTCCGCCATTTTTTTACAATTTTTGAAGTGACAAAAAGTAATCAAAAGTTGATAGTTTTATGTCCGCATCGTGTCCGCAAGATCAGAGTGCCAAAACATTATTCTAAAGTCATTTCAGAAAGGTAGTAATAAATGAATCACTTTTCATCAGATAAACCACAAATATTTACTCCACCCGCATTTGAAGATTTTCGCGGGTATCTGACCTTGGAAGATAATACACTGATGCAGTGGTGCGTGGATCAGGATTTTTGCGGGGAGGCAGCATGTGCTGTGCGATACGATGATCCGAATCTTATATGGAAGGGCAGCGAATGGCCAGAGGATAAATATATCATTTCGGAAAAAGATGAAAATGCTATGTGGCTGAAAGAACTGCTTTAAGACAGGTGTATGTAGCAAACAAGTAGATTTCTACTGTATAGGAATTGATATTCAGATAGATAAAAGAAAAATACCCCGGCCAGAGACCGGGGTAAATTAATTAACAACCGAGGTTAAAATATTTGCAGATAGCATTAAATAACTCGGAACAGCTATTGAAATTAAAACACATAGTTTCGTCCTCCTTATTCTTATTTTATTGATTGCGGTCATCTTGCAATCTTTTTGTATCGGCCGATTACATAAAGAATTGTAACAATTATGTAACATTTTCGCAATAGGAGTATTATGGAAGTAATGGAAAGGATTAGTGTATGTGTCAAAAGCGGAAAAAGTAGAAAGATCTGTGACAAAAGGCTTGTGGTATGACCAGATTTTTGCTAATATGTTCAAAGATAAATGAAAGGCGGTATTTTAATATGCATATGGCAGATGCGCTTGTTGCACCGGCGGTTGCGACAACAATGTATCTTTGCTCAGCAGCAGCGGGCGGATATTCAGTAAGACAGGTAAGGGCGTTAGATGAGCCTAAGAAAGTTCCGGTTATGGGAGTTATGGGAGCTTTTGTTTTTGCAACCCAGATGATCAATTTTACAATTCCGGGAACAGGATCTTCCGGACATTTGTGCGGAGGAATGCTGCTTTCTGCATTACTTGGACCTTACGCAGGATTTCTTACCATGATAGGGGTTCTTTTGATACAGTGTCTGTTGTTTGCGGATGGCGGACTTTTAGCGCTTGGCTGTAATATATGGAATATGGCATTCTATGGATGTTTTATAGGAGCATTGCTGATCTGGAAGCCAATGATGCGTCGGGGAGCATCCAAAAAGAAGATTATTGCAGCATCTGTGCTGGGGTGTGTACTGACATTGCAGATGGGAGCATTTTCTGTTACATTAGAGACACTTGTTTCCGGTATTACGGAGCTTCCGTTTGGGACATTTGTGGCAGTGATGCAGCCGATCCATCTTGCAATCGGTCTGGTCGAGGGATTGATCACGGCAGCAGTGCTTTGCTTTGTATATGAGGCAAGACCGGAGCTGCTCTGGGGTACAGATGAAAGTACACAGAAACAGACATCACGTTTTTCTTTGAAAAAGACAGTGACGATTCTCGCAGTTTTAACTGTTTTGATCGGTGGCGGACTTTCTCTGTTTGCTTCAGCATATCCGGACGGACTGGAATGGTCTATGGAAAAGGTTGCAGGAACCACAGAATTAGATGCAAAAGGAACAGCATATAAGACAGCAGCAGAGATTCAGGAGCATACAGCGCTGCTTCCGGATTATGCATTTAAAAACAATGAGAGCATGGCAGGAACATCGTTTTCCGGTGTAGCTGGTGCAGCAGTGGTTGTAGTTGTATGTATCGGAGGCTGTTATCTATTTAAATTTTTTGGAAAGAATCAAAAGCATGAGTAAAATTCAAAGGGCAGTTTCTGAGATTAAAAGTATCGAGGAACTGGCAAATGAAGACAGGTGGGTGAACCAGGTTCACCCTCTTGTAAAATTATGTGTGACAATTTTGTATATAGGGACAGTTGTTTCTTTTTCTAAGTATAACCTGAGTGGACTGCTTGTGATGGCAGTTTATCCGGTTATTCTTTTTATTATGAATGAAATTTCTGTAAAGGATGCGTTATGGCGGATGCGTGTTGTGCTGCCGCTTGTCTGTGTGGCAGGTATATTTAATCCTTTTTTTGACAGGCAGATCGTAATGAATGTGGGACAGATTGAAATTAGTGGTGGAGTGATTTCAATGCTGACCTTGATGATAAAAGGAGTTTTTGCGGTTCTGGCATCGTATCTTCTGATTGCGACAACAACGATCGAAAAAATCTGCTTTGCGCTTGAGATATGTCGTCTGCCAAAAGTCATTGTGATGCAGGTATGGCTGATTTATCGGTATATTTCTGTATTGCTGGCAGAAACACAGCGGGTGGTGCAGGCATATGAACTTAGGGCACCTGGACAGAAAGGCATTCATTTTAAGGTGTGGGGATCTCTGATGGGACAGATGCTGATCCGAAGCATGGACAGGGCAGAGTTGATTTACGAAAGTATGTGTCTGCGCGGGTTTCAGGGAATATTTGGACTGAAAAAAGAGATACGGTTTTGTATGAAAGACGCAGTGTATCTTGTTTTATGGATCGCGGTGTTTACTATATTGCGATGTTTTGCGGTTGGACAACTGGTGGGAACTTTGTTTTAGATGGTAAAGAGAAACTGTTTTGTGACAGATGAAAGAGAGAGGAAAATATGGGACAGATTAATATAGAGGTAACGCATCTGAATTTTTCCTATGAAAAAGAAAATCCTATTTTGAAAGATATATCATTTGCAGCGGATGGGCAGGCGTCGATTGGCGTTGTCGGTGCAAACGGGGCAGGAAAGTCAACACTTTTAAAATTACTTGTCGGTTTGTATTCTCCGGATTCAGGCAGCATCAGTATCGGGAATGTACCGTTACAAAAAGAGACATTAGCTCAGATTAGAAAAATGGCTGGATATGTGTTTCAGGATTCTGAAAATCAGCTTTTTATGCCGAATGTATATGAGGATGTGGCATTTGCACCACAGAATTATGGTCTGTCAGAAGATGAGGTTGCATACAGGACAAAAATGGCACTTGCCGAGGTACACATTGAACATCTTGCGAATAAACCGATCCATAAACTGTCAGGAGGAGAGAAAAAGTTAGCGGCAATCGCAACCATCCTTTCCATGAAACCGGATATTATACTGATGGATGAACCGTCGGCGGCACTTGATCCGAAAAACCGCAGAAATCTGATCCGGGTATTGAATGAGTTTTCCTATCTGAAAATCGTGGCCTCACATGATCTGGATTTTGTATGGGATACCTGTGACAGAACGATTTTACTGTCGGAGGGCAGAATTGTGTGTGATGGGGCAACAAAGGAGATTTTAAGCGACAGGGAGTTGTTAGAGGCACATGGACTGGAGCTGCCATTGTCTTTGTATCGAAGATGTATTTAAAATGGCTGTAATCGCTACTCGCACAGTATGTGTGAACAGTAGCCGTTTCTGATTTAGAGGGAGAAATGTGAGGAAAAAATGCTTGCAATTTTGCGAGTGCTAATATATAATGGCAAAGTGGTTTGCGGGTGTGGCGGAATTGGCAGACGCGCTAGATTTAGGTTCTAGTGTCCCCGACGTGCAGGTTCAAGTCCTGTCACCCGCATGAATAAAAAATAGCCGGAAAGCTAAGATTTTGCAGTAAAATCAAGGCTTTCCGGCTATTGTTTTGTTCTGAAACAAGTCAATAATATGGAAAATGTAAAAGAAATTACAAAATTTATAATAAATTTAAAAAATATTGAGATAAATTGTGCAATATGGTAAAATAATAGAAAGGAATTTTCAAAAATCTGTATAGAAAAATCTATATACATCATATTTGTGAACTCCGATATTACAGCAGGGAAGCGGGAGGAAAGATTTATGAACAATGTAAAAGTACAGACAAAGCTGGCAATCGTAATGTTAGCGACGATAGTGGCACTGGTATTGTGTGCCGTTATTTCATCGGAGAGCATGAAGCAGCTCCAGAGCAAAGCATTAGAGACGATGGAAGCAGATGAGCGGGAGTCTTATGATGAACAGATTAAACAGCAGGTAGATAATGTGGTCTCACTTTGTCAGACGATTTATGATCAGTATCAGGCTGGTGTGTATACCGAGGAAGAAGCTAAGAAGTTAGCGGCAGATGAGATCAGACAGCTTCGTTATGGAGATGGCGGATATTTCTGGGTTGACCAGTATGACGGAACTAATGTGGTGCTTTTAGGAAATGATACAGAAGGCACAAACCGTATGGAGACGAAAGATGCCAATGGATATCAGATGGTTAAAGAGATCATCCGTGTCGGACAGGAGGCAGATGGAGGATATACAGATTATGTATTCCCGAAAGAAGGCGAGACTGAACCTTCTCCGAAACGTTCCTACAGTAAAGCATTTGAACCGTTTGAATGGGTGATCGGAACCGGTAATTACACAGACTATATCGATGATAAGGTTGCATCCATTGAAAAAGATTTTACTTCATATGTAACAAACAAACGTACCACGTTTATCATTTCAACAATAATAGAAGGAGCGGTAGTAGTATTTCTTCTTATATTGATCATTTTAAGCATTATTAAACCACTGAAGAAGTGTATCAGTTCCATCGGAGTCATGGAACAGGGTGATTTTTCACAGGCACTTGGAACTGCACTGTTAAAACGACGTGATGATTTTGGAAAGCTGGCAGGTTCCATTGAGTCTATGAGGACAGAGATGAACGGACTGATCGGCGAGGTTAAGAGCCAGGCGACAGAGATCACCGGAATGGTACAGGAGATTGATACCAACATCCAGGCTTTGGATGAGGAGATTGAGAATGTTTCCGCTACTACGGAAGAACTTGCAGCAGGTATGCAGGAGACAGCTGCTTCCTCCGAAGAGATCAATGCGATGTCCCATGAAATCGAGAGCGCTGCAAAGAGCATTGCAACGCGTTCACAGGACGGGGCTATGGAGGCAGATGATATCCGAGACCGTGCTGTCAGTATTAAAAAGACCACAACCGAAAATGATAAACGTACCAAGGCAATCCATGCGGAAATCAATGAGGGACTGACAAAAGCACTTGAAGATATCAAAGTTGTCGATCAGATTGGCGTTCTTGCGGAATCAATTATGGAGATTACCGGACAGACAAACCTGTTAGCACTCAATGCATCCATTGAGGCCGCACGTGCGGGAGAGGCAGGAAAAGGCTTTGCAGTTGTTGCAGATGAGATCCGGGTACTTGCAGAGCAGTCAAAGGCGGCAGTCGTACATATCCAGGATGTAACAAAGAATGTGGTTGAATCTGTAACGAATCTGGCAGATGGAGCGAAAAAGTTACTTGAGTTTGTCGGAACAGATGTGGTGGACAGTTTTGCAGGATTCTCTGACATGGCAGATTCTTACAGTAATGATGCAGGTAGTATTGATGGACTGGTAACTGATTTTTCGGCATCTTCAGAGCAGCTTTTAGCATCGATCAACGGAGTTATGGATGCGATCGGTGAAGTAAGTAAGGCAGCAACGGAGGGCGCAACCGGTACCAATGATATCGCTGAAAAAACAGGTGTTGTGGTTGAGAAGGCAGCTGAGATCAAAGAAAAAGCAGAGGCAGCGCATGCAGCAGCGGACAGACTGCAGAAGAATGTAGAGCGTTTTATTGTATAGAATAAGTGAATGCAGGCAAATCAAATAAATGAGTAAACATGTCTGCACGATGATTAACAAATAGCGGTCAGATCATATGAAAAACAGCGGATAACAACAAGAGAAGAAGTTGTTATCCGCTGTTTTATAATGTATTTTGCAGCATGTTTGCGTGGTTATGCTGATAGCAAAGAGAATGCAGGTTATATAATTATTCTCCCTGATAATTACTGCGTACATACTGCTCGATCGCTGTATTATCCTCCGGCATACGGCAGCCAACGATAAAGACGCTTTCATTATCCGTGCTGCGGATGATATGTCCTTCTAACTCGCGGGCACTTGCTACAGGAAGATCCGGGATCGATAAGGTAATGTCGGAACCGATCGCACTGGCAAAGAAATTATCGCGGACGCTGAAAGCAAAGCCGCCTGCACTGATATTGATCATCTGACCGTTATATTGTCTGCCGGTCTGTGTTACCGTGATCGTACATTTGTTGGAGAGCGGCATACGCGGATATTTACGACGGTTGATAACCTTCGGGTTGGTTGCAACAGTAATCTTATAAATATCAGATGCCTGACCGCGCATTGTGGAAATATCGGCATTTTCCCAGATATACAGTGCATTTGTGACGGAAATCTGCAGCTCGTAAGTAAAGTTTTTATTTTTAATTTCAATCGAATGACCGGAAGGAACATGCAGACGTGCTGTAATTCCACCGTCTAGGGATGCTGTTACCTCACCGTGAGCAGTAAATGATGAACTGCCATTTTTGGCGATCAGGACGACTTTCATGCCAGGTTTGGCATCACCGATTCCCATGAAACCGCCGGTACCGAGTTCACCCATCAGTTTTCCGACAATCGTTTCGATTTTATTTACGTTGACGGCGGATTCCTCGTATTTACTCAACATGGTGCGTGAAACGTCATCTGACTGGTTGATGCACTTGGTCATGACATCCATGGTGTCGCAGACCTGTTTCATGTTGTCAACCATATCCTGATTGGAAGACTCCACATCTTTCATGGCACCGTCGATTACTTTGATATTTTCACCGAGAGTCGTCGAATCTTTGGTAATACTGGCAACACTGTCTTTTACGAGTGTGAGTTTTTCACGTGTTGTCTGGATCAGGTTAAGCGTCTGCGTGATGGACTGTGTCATTTTTCCAGAGGTCTCATCTAAATGAGTCAACGCATCACGGATGCGGCCGGAAGAATTTTTCGTCTCTACGCTGAGTCCCTGAATCTGGTCAGCTACAACGGCAAATCCTTTTCCGGCAGCACCGGCCCGGGCGGCTTCTATGGAGGCGTTTAAGGCGAGGAGATTTGTCTGGAAAGTAATGCCTTCGATCGTTCCAGTCTCTTCTTTTACCATATCAAAATCCTGTTTGAAATTCTCTAAAACCTGTTCGACCTGTGAGGACAGATCTGCCATTGTGTTGGTGGTAGACACAACATCGGCAAGTTCTTCCGCACTTAAGTTTGCGTGTTCGATGGATTCCTGGATCAGATTTACCATTTCTGCGATCAGGGATGCTACATTCTCGACCTGTGTGTTGATATCGGAAGTCTTATCCATGGAGGACATTGTTTTGTTATAGAGAATATCGTTATTCTGGGTCAGTTCTTCCATGCTTTTTACAACGGAATCAGCCCCCTGTTTGTTTTCATCAGCAAGTTCACGGACTACGGTAACACCGTCTACAATGGAACTGCTTGCGCCTTTGACCTGCCCTACTGTGGTTACCACACGGTTTAGGTTGTCTTTAATAGAGTTGACAAGTGCTCCGTCGGACTGGTTTAGATGATCGATGGAAACGACGTAGCAGATATAGCAGAGCAATATCGTGGAGATCTGAAGGTAATAATCATTTGTGGAAATATTTGGGTTTATGCCATATATATTATGTAAAATAAGATGAACAATTACAATGATCTCGTTGGCGATACCGCACCGGATCATATATTTACGATCTTTAAAGAGAATCAGCATACTTGTAAGCGGCAGAATATAGCCAAACGCGATTGCAGAATCGGTGGTGAGAATTACATAAGTGTAAAATGCACCGTAACCGACAGCAACAACTTCCTTATATATAGAGGAAGCCTTTCCGTTGATCTTTAATACGAGAATACCAATAAAAAATGGAACCCATGCCATAAGAAGAAAGGTAATATAATATCTGGCTGAGTGAAGTCCCTGGGAAGTTTCTGAACCATACGAAAGAGTCATGATGGCGATTAAGATCAGCCAGATCGTGCGAGCCTTTGAGTTTGATTTTGCTTTGAAATATGATTCGTTATACTCCATAAAATTCTCCATTCCTGCGATAAAAATTTACATGCGGAATATAAATATATCGCACTCATTTTTCATATGTAAATTAGGACTAAAGTAATATCGTTAATCAGATTTTAAGTTTATATGTGGGTGCTGTCAATCCTTTAAAGCAATAAAGTCTGAAAATGGTCTTTACTTTTTTCCCAACTGGTATTAAGCCACTCGACAACTTTTATTTTTCCATCTTCTGTAAAAGGAAATGTGGCAGAAGTTTTTAAGGAATCGTCTGTGGTGGCAAAATTATAAGGTCCCGGCCAGTAAATAGCACGGAAAACATCGGTATCGGATTCTTCATCGTGTTCTTTTTGGATCAGATAACGCATGCCTTTGTAGCTGCCGGTAAATTTTTCTTTTTTGTAGAAGTTGAGATTCAGGATATCTTCCGGTGTGATCATGGTGGTGTCTCCTTATATATAGAAGTTCGTGATGTTGTAAAATCTGTTTCAATTATAACAGGTGTAAAATGAGATGGAAAGAAGCAAAATTACATTATAATATAGACGAAATAGAGAAAAAATGAAATCTTTAGCGAAATGTAAATATTCCCAATAATTAAAATAATGAAAGAAAATTCATACATTTAGGAAGGCTCTTGAATGATAATGCAAAAGAAGGGAAAATACTGGGAAAAGCGTTATATTTATACATGCCTGAAAATGAGAAAAAGTATTGACAAAAAACGGCTTGCATGTATAATAAAAAAAGTATTGTTCGTCGGGAACATACAGTTGTATGTTTTTAAAGTGCAATGGGCAAAGGAGTCTGTTGGCACTTTTTTTTGCTTATACAAAAATATTTTAGCACGATAACGTGTTACAACAATAATGCTATAAAGACGCCATGGCGTTTTTATATAGAACAATTTTCTATAAGGAGGAACTATTATGAAAAAGAAACTGATTTCTCTTTTTCTGATCGGTGCCATGACTACCGGAATGGTAGCAGGATGCGGTTCAGGAAACAGCAATGCTGATGCGGGAAACAACGCTTCTTCTGACAACGCTGCTGTAGAGGGTACAGAGGCAGCTGCAGACGGAACAGAGAGTACTTTTAACGGTACTTACAGCAACAAACAGGTAATCTTAGGCGAGAGTTCTGAGACAAGTGGAGATATCACTCCATTCTGGGCAAACGGTGCTTCTGATTACGATGCATTCAAATTAGTTACAGGTATGGCTCCGATCGACAGAGACCAGACAGGTAAATGGATCGAGAATCCGGCTGTTCTTGATAATCTGGAAGTAACAGATAACGAGGACGGAAGCAGAACTTACACAGTTAAGATCAAAGACGGCTTAAAGTTCAGCGATGGTTCTGATGTAAATGCAGACGACTACTTATTAACATACATGTTAAGATGTGACGAGATGATCACTGATCTCGAAGCCAGCAACTTAACAGACAGTACTGTTCAGTATGTAAAAGGTTATGACGCATATTCAAACGGCGAGACAGATACATTCGAAGGACTTCATCTGATCGATGACAAGACTTTCTCTGTAACCATCGACGCACAGTATATGCCATACTACTATGGACAGGCTTTGATCTCTAACCAGCCGGAGTCTATGGACTTATGGTTACCGGAAGATGTTACTTTAGAGGATACAGAGAATGGTGTGAAATTCTCTGACAACTTTACTTCTGAGTACATCGGAGATAAAGTACAGGCTGCAAGATATGACTACAATATCTGCTCCGGTCCTTACATGTTCACATCTTATGATGAGAACTCTTATGCATACACACTGACAAAGAACCCGAATTTCCCAGGTAACTTCGAGGGACAGACAGCAAATATCGAAACTGTTATCGTAAAATATACACCACAGGATACTATGATGGATCAGTTAAAGACCGGTGCTGTTGATATCTTATACCAGGTAGCGGACGGTGATCAGATCGAGCAGGGCCTTGACATGGTAGAAGAGGGTAACTTCAATTACTTAAGCTATGGCCGCGCAGGTTATGGAATGATTTCTCTCAAATGTAACCAGGGACCGACCCAGTTCAAAGAAGTACGTCATGCAATGGCTTACTTACTTGACCGTGTAACATTTGCACAGACATTCACAGGCGGACATGGTACTGTTGTAAGCGGACCTTATGGTACACAGCAGTGGATGGCTGAGGAATATGCAGAAGAATTAGACGGATTAAACTCTTACACATACAGCCTTGACTCTGCAATCAAAGAGTTAGAGGACGGCGGCTGGGTATACAACGAAGATGGTTCTGATTACTCAGGTTCCGGAATCCGTTACAAGAAATTAGACGATGGTACTTACATGCCATTAGTAATCGAGTGGTTCTCTTCTGAGAATAACTCTGTATCTGACCTGCTTGTAACTTCCTTACAGCAGAACCCGGATGTAGAAGCAGCAGGTATGAAGATCAACCAGACTGTTGGTACTTTCACAGACTTACTGACATATTACTATGACAGCTCCAAAGAGAACCCATATCAGATGTTCAACTTAGCAAGTGGTTTCGGTAACCCTTATGATGTTGCATATCAGTATGAGCCAGGTTCATCTAACAACACCAATGCATTAGAGGGTGAAGAAGGTCAGAAACTGTATGATCTTGCAATCACTATGAACCATACAGAAGAAGGTGATGATGAGGCATATGCAAAAGCATGGTTCGATTTCATCGCTGACTGGAATGATGAGCTTCCTGAGATTCCGCTGTACTCCAATGATTACCATGATTTCTTCACATCAAAGCTTCATGACTTTGAAGAAGATGGATACAACTGGGATGTAACAAACGCAATTCTGTATGCAAACATGGAGTAATCTGTTTTATAGAATCATATTCTATTCCATGTGAAATTTTACCGGCATGTGGCGTGGGGCATAAGTCCCGCGCCCGTGCGGTATATATTCCGGCAAATTCTTTGATCGTTTCTTTAGGAATGAGATCAAAGGGGCATGTCAGGATTTTGTTCCTAAGGAAACGAAGAAGAAAAATCAAATGAAGGTTGGTTAAATTATGTTAAAGTACGTTGGGAAAAGAATTTTATATATGATAGGGGTATTCTTTGTAGTATCCATTATCCTTTTTGTACTGTTTAATAACGTACCTGGTGACCGTGCTCTTAATCAGGTGCAGAACTTAAGAGGTAAAGTCTCCGACGAGACATTTCAGCTCCGCTATCAGGAAGCAAGAGAAAAATTAGGATTAGATGATCCGATTCCGGTCCGTTATGTAAAATGGATGGGAAATTTATTAAAAGGTGACCTTGGATATTCTTCCTTCTACAAAAAAGATGTGAAAGACTGTCTCTCGACACCACTGTTAAATACAATACAGATCAATATCGTATCAACGATACTCGCGTTAGCGATCACAATACCGCTCGGTATTCACTGTGCGGTCAAGAAATTTTCTAAATTTGACAATACGGTACAGGTGCTGACAATTGTCGGCTACAGTATGCCTCAATATATAATTGCTCTGGTATTTATTTTCATATTTGCCGTAAAACTCGGCTGGTTCCCGATCAGTGGTATGAATACGCCGAACTTCCAGGGAACCGGAATGGCATTCGTGCTTGACCGTCTCCATTATCTGGCACTTCCGGTCATCGTTATGACGGTTGCAGCTTTGGGAAGCATGACACGTTATGTCCGTGCAGCAATGATCGATGCACTCCGTATGGATTATATCCGTACTGCAAGAGCAAAAGGTTTAAAGGAAAAAGTCGTTATTTATTCCCATGCATGGAGAAATGCACTTCTTCCGGTTATCACACTGATCATCAGCTGGTTCATGAGTATTTTCATGGGATCTATCGTTATTGAACAGATTTTCCAGTTGAACGGTATCGGTAAAATGTATTATGTCGGACTTATGAATCAGGATTACGATATGGCACTTGCAGTAAATATGCTCTACTGTATCATCACACTGCTCAGCAACCTGATCACAGACTTAAGCTATGGTCTGGTAGATCCGCGTGTACGTATTGATAAGTAGGAGGAACGAAAAACATGAAGATGCTCAAACACCTTTTTGGAAAAAGGGATAAAGAACTCGATGTATTACAGGAAGAAGCGCTTCAGAGTCCGCTCCGTACGGTTGTGAGGAATTTCACCTCAAACAGACTTGCGTTTGGCGGCTTGATCGTATTTTTAGTTATCTTTTTGATCGTTTTAATCGGACCAATTTTTAATCCGATCGACTTAAGTGAAAAAGAAGAGACACAGATCAACGTGGCTCCGGGACTTAATATGATGAAAGTACCGGACGGTTTGAAAGGAAATGTAAAAGAGATTTCTACAGGTGCGACATTCAGTGTAGGCGTTGACAATGATGGTAAAGTCTATGTCTGGGGCTACACAAAGATCAGTAACAAGATCGATATTGCAAAGAAGATGCCAAAACAGAAAGAAATGGGAAAAGTGGTATCTGTATCTGCAGGATTTGACCATGTCATGGCACTCAATGAAGATGGGGAGCTTTTCATCTGGGGTAGTGACCGTATGGGACAGTGTCAGGTTCCGATGGAAGTAAAGCATGAGAAGATCAAACAGATCGCAGCCGGTTATCAGATTTCTTATGTTTTAACCGAAGGCGGCGAAGTCATCGCATGGGGAAATGAAAACTTAAATGATGTGCGTCTGACCAGAAGAAACGGTAACAGCCACATTGCAAAGATTTCCGTAGCAAATACAACTTTAATGGCGCTTACAGATGATGGCGAGATCCGGCATTTAGGAAGCCAGAAATCCGATATCTCCAATATTCCGGAAGACCTTGGAAAAGCGAAAGATATCGTGACAACCTCCGATGCCTGTGTGGCATTGTTAGAGGATGGCTCTCTTAGAGTCTGGGGAAAAGCCAACAAGAGTGAGAAAGAGATTCCGGAAATGGATGGAGAGATCGTTTCCATGTTTGCCGGAAGATATCATATTACAACACTGACAGATAAAGGAACTGTTTACTCCTGGGGAAGCAATGCAAAACACCAGACAGATGTTCCAAAGAAAGCAAAAGATGTGATTGCCATCTACGGCGGTACTTATCAGAACTATGCAGTGACAAAATCCGGCGATGTAGTAACCTGGGGATTAAAAGGTTATCTGTTTGGAAGTGATGAACTTGGACGTGACGTATTTACCCGTATCTTAAATGGTGGACGTATGACTATGACGATCGGTGCAATCTCCGTTATCATTTCCACGATCATCGGTATCATCATTGGTGGTGTGTCCGGTTTCTTCGGAGGCTGGGTTGATATCGTGTTACAGCGTATCACAGAGATCGTTGCATGTCTGCCGTTCCTTCCCATGGCGATGATTTTGACATCTATCATCGGAAACAGTATGACAGAGAGCGCAAGAATTGCCCTGATCATGGTGATCCTTGGTATATTAAGCTGGCCGAGTCTTGCAAGACTTGTCCGCGCACAGGTGCTTGCAGAGCGTGAGCAGGAGTTTGTAACCGCTGCAAATGCGATGGGTGTAAAACGTTCTGTGATCGTATTTAAGCATATTATCCCGAATGTAATTTCGGTTATCATTGTATCCGCAACGCTTGATTTTGCTTATTGTATGCTGACAGAGTCTACGTTGTCCTTCTTAGGATTTGGTGTAAAACTGCCGCGTCCTACATGGGGAAATATGTTAAACGGCTGCGTAAGTTCCGTTGTTATCCAGAACTACTGGTGGAGATGGGTATTCCCTGCCATCATGTTAGGTATCTGCGTAATCTGTATCAATATGGTCGGAGACGGTCTGCGTGATGCCATCGACCCGAAATCAAATGAGCGTTAAAGGAGGAAACACAAAATGGCTTTATTAGAGATTCATGACCTGCATACCTTCTTTAAAACGAAAAAGGGTATTGTAAAGGCAGTAAACGGTGTTTCTTACTCGGTAGAACCGGGAAAGACACTTGGTGTTGTAGGTGAGAGTGGAAGCGGTAAGAGCGTTTCCGCTATGAGTATTTTAAAATTATTAGACGGCAACGGATATATCGACAGCGGCGAGATCATTTTTGACGGTAAAAATCTTGCAGACGTATCTGTAAAAGATATGTGTAAGATCCGTGGAAATGAGATCTCTGTTATTTTCCAGGAGCCGATGACCAGCTTAAACCCGATTTTTACTGTAGAGCGTCAGCTTTCCGAGCCGTTTATCATTCATCAGGGAATGAATAAAAAAGAGGCAGCCGAGAAAGTGGTTGAGATGTTAAAGGATGTACGAATCCCGAATCCGGAAGCGGTTGCCAAACAGTATCCGCATCAGCTTTCCGGTGGTATGCGCCAGCGTGTCATGATTGCCATGGCACTTGCCTGCCGCCCAAAACTACTGATCGCTGATGAGCCGACGACGGCTCTTGATGTAACGATCCAGGCGCAGATCTTAAAGCTGATGAATGATTTAAAGAAAGAGAAAGGAACATCCATTCTCTTTATCACACATGATCTTGGTGTTATCAACGAGATGGCAGACGATGTCGCTGTTATGTACTGTGGTCAGGTTGTGGAAAAAGCTCCGGTGCGTAGCATTTTTGGGGATAACTCCTATCTGCATCCGTATACGGAAGGACTGCTTTACTCTATCCCACGTCTTGATACACCGACCGGAATCCGTTTAGAGGCAATTCCGGGTGCCGTACCGCATCCACTTGATCTTCCGAAGGGATGTAAATTTGCACCGCGCTGCAAATATGCAACAGACAAGTGCCGTGAGATGGAACCGGAACTGAACGAGGCAGAACCGGGACATATGGTACGCTGCTTTTATCCGAAGAAAGGGGAAAGAAACTAATGAGTGACGAGAACAAGGTATTACTGCGCGTTTCGAATTTAAAACAGTATTTCCCGATCGGAAAAAAGAAGATGGGAAAACCGCAGTCATTTGTAAAGGCAAATGATGGAATCAGTTTAAATATTTATGAGGGCGAGACTTTCGGTCTGGTTGGTGAGAGTGGATGTGGAAAATCTACATTCGGACGTACATTGTTACAGCTTTACCGTCAGACTGGCGGACGTACCGTATATTACGGACGTACCGTAGAAGATTTTGACTTGAAATATGTTGAGGAGATTTTTAAGAATCTTCCAGATAAGAAGAAAAAATGCGAGGAGCTTTTAGACAAGGTAAAAAAGTTAGAGGCAGACTACGCTAAAATGCCAGAGGGCAGCGAGGAAGAAAAGATCGCCAAGAAGGCAGCCGGACAGCATCTTGCTGAGATGGAGAGTGAGGCAAACAACGATCTTTTGGATATCACTGCTTTGATCGGCGGACTCTATACGTTAGATGAGTCTGCACTTGCAGAGGCAGGCCGTCATTATCTTGCAGAATATCTTGCCATGAAAGAGATCCGTAAGATCAATGCACAGGCAGAGGATTTTGAGAAAAACGGAAAATCCGCAAAAGCAGAGGAAGTAAAGAAAAAAATTCCAGAGCTTCAGAAAAAAGTACAGGCTGAGCTTGCAGAGATCGATAAGATCCGTGACAACTGCAAAAAAGATGAAGCATTTGATAAATATGAGGCACAGAAGGATGACGGTATCAATCTTGCAAACTTAACGGATGCAGAGATGCGTTATCTGCGCCGTGATCTTCAGTTGATCTTCCAGGATCCGTATTCATCCTTAAATCCGCGTATGACGGTAGGTCAGATCATCGGAGAGGGACTGATGGCTCACAATATCTTCAAAAAAGGTGATCCTAAGATGCAGGATTACATCATGGAGATCATGGAGAAGTGTGGACTTGCTTCTTATTTTATCCATCGTTATCCGCACCAGTTTTCCGGTGGACAGAGACAGCGAATCGGTATTGCGCGTTCACTTGCAGTAAATCCGAAGTTTGTTGTCTGTGATGAGGCAGTATCTGCACTGGATGTTTCCATTCAGTCACAGATCATTAACCTGCTGTTAGACTTAAAAGAGCAGAATAATTTAACATACCTGTTTATTTCACACGACCTTTCTGTCATCAAATATATCAGTGACAGGATCGGTGTTATGTACCTGGGAAATATGATGGAGCTTTCTGATACGGAGCATCTGTTTGCACATCCGTACCACCCATATACAGAGGCATTACTTTCTGCGATTCCAACCACAGATGTGGATGGTAAAAAAGAGACGATCATTCTTGAGGGAGATATCCCAAGTCCGATCAATCCGCCAAAGGGATGTAAGTTCCATACAAGATGCCGGTATTGCACAGAGATCTGTAAGAATGTGACTCCGCAGTTCGAAGAGGTAGAACCGGGACATTTTGTAGCATGTCATCATAAATTAGGCGTGCCGGAAGAAAAATAAATATATTGATTGCGTGCGAAACCGGCAGATGTTGTCCGACCGCGTAAACAGCAGAAAATAAAATAGATACAATTTGACAGATGATAAGAGCTGGCTTAAACTGGAAACATAGTGTTTTTTGGTAAGAGCCGGCTCTTATTTTATAAGCGGCTGGCTGTGATTTGTTTCGCAGCAGTATCTTTACAAATAAGTACTTTTAGTAGAAATGGAGATTATATGTTATTTCAGAGAAAAATAGATGGAGCAATGAAGAAGCTGCATGAGAGCAGTGATGCGGCGGAGGAAGAACGCAGGAAAGATGCAGGAGAACCGTATGAGGAGCTGGAACGCCCCGAATTAGAAAAGGGGGATATGCTTGCGATGATCATTGCGGCATTTATCACGTTTATACCGGTTGCTATTTTGGTGCTTGGCATTATCCTGGTGGCAGGTTATTTTCTGCTGCATTGATATGGATAAACGTCAGCATTAGAAAAATTCCGGCAGAGTATTCTATATAGGGCAGTGTGTCGGAAATTGTACGGGGTTAAGGAGGAGCGTGAAATGTTATTTGGGGACAGTGAGCAAAAAAGGAAACAAAAGGAACAGCGCAGCAGGGAAAAAGACTGGAAGAGTAAATTACTTGGAACCGGCATGGAAAAAGGAGCCGCAGGTGAGCTGGTAAAAATAATTACAGAGGCACAGGAACTTGGGGAGAGACTTCAGACAGACTATAAAACATCAAGAGAACATCTGGAGCGTGCGCAGCGCAAGATTGAACTTTTACTGGATGAGATGACAGAGGAACCGGAACGTGATGCAAAAAAGAGCCTGGATTCCCTGATCGTGGATCTGGATCACGTATATCATATGTGTTCTATCAGGGAGGATGACCCGGATTATGGATCGACGGTACAGTGTTTAAAAACTGCATCGGCAGAATTTGGTACACCGGATGCAAAGATCAGCACACTTATGCTGCGCAGTGAACTGGAGAATATACAGGCAGTATTAAAGGACGCAGCAGGCTGGGATGCCCCCGATTTTTTTGCACTTGCGTATTATCTGAAGCATGGAGATAAAGAAGCACTTGCTGATATGGAGAATGGGCAGCGCAATCAGTTTTTGGCAGATTATCTGAAAGAAAATTTTACAGACTGCTATGCGCAACATATTGAATCCGCAGGGTTAAAAGATGAAATTTCAGATTTCATTCGTACAGTTCATAATATACATAACTAATAGTTATGGAAAACGTCACTTTGTATAATTATGATTAAAATCCATCAAGAATTTAGGTGAATCTGAATATTGTGCAAAGTGTATATTTTTGCTATTATTGCAACAACAAGTTTGAGAGCTTTCGCAAATGTATGAAATTTCAGGACAATATAAGATGCGGAAGTATCGAAGGAGGAAATATTATGAAAAAAGCGGTATGTATGTTTTTAACAGCAGCGCTGGCAGTAAGTTGTCTGGCAGGCTGTGGTGGCAATGCAGCAGGAAACACATCAACAGGCAATGCATCTGCAGGTACGGACAGCAGTGCAGCAGACGGTTCTGTATTTAAAATCGGAAGCATCGGACCGACAACCGGTGATGCAGCAATTTACGGAAACGCAGTTATGAACGCAGCACAGATGGCAGTGGATGAGATCAATGCAGCTGGCGGTGCAAACGGATATCAGCTTGCATTCAAAGCAGAGGATGATCAGAATGATGCAGAGAAATCCGTCAATGCATATAACTCATTAAAAGACTGGGGTATGCAGATCCTGATGGGAACTGTTACAACAACACCTTGTGTAGCAGTTGCAGACAAGACAGCAGAAGATGGTATGTTTGAGATTACACCATCCGCATCATCCACAGATGTTATCACAAACGATAATGTATTCCAGGCATGCTTTACAGACCCGAACCAGGGTACAGCTTCTGCACAGTACATTGCAGAGAACAATTTAGGAACAAAACTTGCAGTTATCTATGACAGTTCCAGTGTATATTCTTCCGGTATCGAAGCTACTTTCGTGGAAGAGGCACAGAACAAAGGACTTGAAGTAGTAGCTGAGGAAGCGTTTACAGCAGATTCCAAGACAGATTTTTCCACACAGCTTCAGAAAGCACAGTCTGCAGGCGCTGACTTAGTATTCTTACCGATTTACTATACAGAGGCATCTATCATTTTAACTCAGGCAAACGGTATGGGTTATGAGCCGGCTTTCTTCGGTGTTGATGGTATGGACGGAATCCTTGGTGTTGAGAACTTTGATACATCTTTAGCGGAAGGTGTTATGTTATTAACTCCATTCGCTGCAGATGCAGATGATGAGAAAACAAAAGCATTTGTTTCCACATACAAAGAGAAATATGGCGATGTTCCAAACCAGTTCGCAGCAGATGCTTACGATGCAATCTATGTTATCAAAGCAGCTATCGAGCAGGCAGGTGCAACACCGGATATGAGTGTTTCTGATCTGGGCACTGCATTAACCGGAGCAATGACATCTATCTCTGTAGATGGATTGACAGGAGATGGAATGACATGGCAGGCAACCGGAGAGGTCAGCAAGGCTCCGAAGGCAGTAGTGATCAAAGATGGTGCTTACGCAGCAATGTAAATGAAATAAAAAATAAATAGCTATTTTATAAGGAAAGAAAGGGGTTGTTTGCAGACAAAGTTGTCGCAGTCAGCCCCTTTTGTACTTATGACAGAATATTTTTAAACGTCACATTGTGGCGTTTTTTGAAACAAAAAGATTGTATACAAGTATTTCAAATGGTATAATAAAAAAATCAATGTATTAACGTTATAAAGTAAGAATGGAGGATTGTTATGAATTTCTTATCTTACCTGATCAATGGTATCAGTCTTGGAAGCGTCTATGCGATCATTGCACTGGGATATACCATGGTATACGGTATCGCAAAGATGTTGAACTTTGCACATGGAGATGTTATCATGATCGGCTGTTACGTGGTGTTTTTAGCCATGAACGGTCAGGGATGGCCGCCGCTTGTAGCGGTTGTTTTATCCGTTATTGTTTGTACGGTTCTTGGTATCGTCATTGAAAAAATTGCTTACAAGCCATTGCGCCGGGCTACTCCTCTTGCCGTACTTATCACAGCGATCGGTGTCAGCTACTTTTTACAGAATGCAGCACTGTTATTGTTTGGTGCGGACACAAAGTCTTTTACCAATGTTGTAACACTGCCATCTTTAAAACTTGCAGGCGGCAGCCTTACAATTTCAGGAACCACGATCGTGACGGTTCTTGCATGTGTCATCATTATGGCAGGTCTGATGTTATTTATCAAAAAAACAAAAGCCGGACAGGCTATGCTTGCTGTTTCGGAAGATAAAGATGCGGCACAGCTGATGGGAGTAAATGTTAACGCAACCATTTCCCTGACATTTGCGATCGGTTCTGGACTTGCAGCGATCGCAGGTGTGCTGTTCTGCTCTGCATACCCTACACTGACTCCTTATACAGGTTCCATGCCTGGTATCAAAGCGTTTACAGCAGCAGTATTCGGTGGAATCGGCTCTATCCCTGGTGCGTTGATCGGTGGTATTTTACTTGGTATCATTGAGATTTTAGGACGTGCTTATATTTCATCCCAGTTGTCAGATGCAATCGTGTTTGCAGTGCTTATCATTGTGCTGCTTGTAAAGCCGACCGGTATTCTTGGAAAACAGATTCATGAAAAAGTATAAGGTCAGATTGGAGTAATGATATGTCGAAATTAAATGTTAAAACAATGAAAAAAAGTACATTAGACCATCTGATTACCTTTGCCATGGTAATTGTGGCCTATCTTGTAGTCCAGATACTGATCGCAGCCGGAGTATTATCTTCCCTGATGCAGGGACTTTTAGTGCCGATGTGCACATATTCCATTGTTGCGATCGGATTAAATCTCTGTGTTGGTTATCTGGGAGAACTTAGTATCGGACATGCAGGTTTTATGTGTGTCGGTGCATTTTCAAGTGCATTTGCAACAAAACTTTTACAGAATGTAATCCCAAATCAGATCCTTCTGTTTATTGTCGTTTTGATCATAGGAACAGCAGTGGCTGCATTTTTCGGATTCCTCATCGGTATCCCGGTATTGCGTTTAAGAGGTGATTACCTTGCTATCGTAACACTTGCATTTGGTGAGATCATTAAAAACGTGATCAACGTACTTTACATAGCGAAAGATACGGACGGTTTTCATTTTGCAATTTCAAACGGAAATGCGATCAAACTTTCGGATGAGGGAGAATGGCTTATAAACGGTGCAAAAGGTATTGCAAAGATTCCTCATTTATCCAGTTTTACAGCGGGTGTGATCATGATCCTGATCTGTCTGTTTATCGTATATCATCTGGTAAATTCCAGAAGCGGACGTGCGATCATGGCAATCCGTGATAACCGTATCGCGGCTGAGTCAGTTGGTATCAACATTACAAAATTTAAACTGATGGCATTTACGATCTCCGCAGCGATCGCAGGAGCCGGCGGTGTTTTATATGCACACAACCTGTCAACCGTTACAGCAACACCTGCAAACTTTGGTTACAACATGTCGATCATGATCCTTGTATTTGTTGTATTAGGTGGAATGGGAAGTTTCCGCGGTTCTATCATTGCTGCTGTGATCCTTACGTTATTGCCGGAGGTACTGCGTGGACTTTCTGATTACCGTATGCTGATCTATTCCATCGTGCTGATCGCAATGATGCTCTTTAACTGGGCACCAAAATGTATCGAATTCAGACAGCGTATGGCAGCGAAACTGAAAAAGAACACAAAGAAAGGAGTACAGTAACATGAGTTTATTGGAAGTAAAAAATCTTGGTATCTCCTTTGGCGGTCTGCGTGCAGTAGACGGATTTCATATTTCAATCGAAAAAGGACAGTTATACGGACTGATCGGGCCGAACGGTGCCGGAAAGACAACTGTATTTAATATGTTAACCGGTGTGTATACACCAAATGACGGATCTATCACATTAGACGGAGTGGATATCACAGGGAAAAAGACCATCGATATCAATAAAGCAGGAATCGCCCGTACATTCCAGAATATCCGTCTGTTTAAAGACCAGTCAGTGCTTGATAATGTAAAGATCGGTCTGCATAATCAGATCACATATTCTACGCTGACAGGAATCTTACGTCTGCCAAAATACCATCAGGCAGAAAAAGAGATGAATGAGAAAGCAATGGAACTTTTAAAAGTATTTGATCTTGAAAAAGAAGCAGATTTTCTTGCGTCCAATCTCCCTTATGGTAAACAGAGAAAACTTGAGATCGCAAGAGCACTTGCAACGAATCCAAAACTTCTGCTTTTAGATGAGCCGGCTGCCGGTATGAACCCGAACGAGACAAAAGAGCTGATGGAGACAATTCATTTTGTAAGGGATGAATTTGATATGACAGTGCTTTTGATCGAGCATGATATGAAACTGGTATCCGGTATCTGTGAGAAACTTACTGTATTAAACTTCGGACAGGTTTTAGCAGAGGGTAAAACGACGGAAGTATTGAATGATCCGCAGGTCATCAAGGCATATCTTGGAGAATAGGAAAGGAGATTTTAAGTTATGGCAATGCTTGAAGTAAAAAATCTGGAAGTATACTATGGCGTGATCCAGGCAATCAAGGGAATCTCCTTTGAGGTCAATGAGGGTGAAGTCATTGCGCTGATCGGTGCAAACGGTGCCGGAAAGACAACAACATTACAGACGATTACAGGTATGTTAAGCCCGGCAGCAGGTGAGATCATTTTTGAGGGATGTGATATCTCAAAGATTCCGGGACACAAGATCGTATCCATGGGAATGGCGCATGTGCCGGAGGGACGTCGTGTATTTGCAGAGTTATCCGTATATGAGAACTTAAAACTGGGTGCATACACCAGAAAAGATAAACAGGAGATCGCAGAGACTTTAGCGAAAGTATATGAGAGTTTCCCACGACTGGAAGAGCGTAAAAACCAGCTTGCAGGAACCTTAAGCGGTGGTGAGCAGCAGATGCTTGCCATGGGGCGTGCGCTGATGTCAAAGCCGAAAATCATCCTGATGGATGAGCCGTCCATGGGACTTTCTCCGATCCTCGTGGAGGAGATTTTCCACATTATCCGTGAGATCTCTGCAGGTGGAACAACCGTACTTTTAGTAGAGCAGAATGCGAAGAAAGCGTTATCCATTGCTGACCGTGCATATGTACTGGAGACCGGCAATATCGTTCTCTCCGGTGATGCAAAGGAAATGATGAATAACGAATCGATCAAGAAAGCATATCTTGGAGAATAGGGGGATGCAGCAATGAAAAAAACAGTGATTACAATCGCAAGAAGCTACGGCAGCGGTGGACGTACGCTGGGTAAGCTGCTCGCAGAAGAACTTGGAATTAATTGCTACGACAGAGAGATTTTAAGAATGGCATCCGATGACAGCGGCATCAATGAGGCGCTTTTCGGACAGACCGATGAAAAATTAAAGAAATCACCTTTGTTTCGTATTGCACGCAAAAATCCGTACAAGGGCGGTGTAATCCCGCCGGAGAGCGCAGATTTTGTATCGGATGACAACCTGTTTAATTATCAGGCAAAAGTGATCCGTGAACTGGCGGAGGAAGAGTCCTGTATCATTATCGGAAGATGTGCGGATTATGTGTTAAAGGATGATCCGAATGTGCTCCGTTTGTTTTTCTTTGCACCGAAGGAAGATTGTATCGTCCGTGTAATGGAGCATGACGGAATCACCAGGCGGGATGCGGAGAATAAGATCGAAAAGATCGATAAGCACCGTGCGGATTATTATAAATATTATACCGGGAAGGACTGGTATGATGCCAGAAACTATGATTTCTGTCTGGATACGACTTCCATGGGATATGAAAAGCTGGTGGAGGTTGTGAAGAACTTTATTGAGGTGTACCAGAGTTAAGGTGCGGAAATGAAAAAGCAGGGCGTGGGTGGCTCTGCTTTTTTTGTGGGAGTGGGGTGGCTGGGTTTGCCGGCTGGTGCGGTGTGGGTGGCGGGGGCTTTCGGCTGGGGTTCCGTTGTGTGGGAATAAGAAATTCTAAGTGCCCCTGCGGGAGGTTGTGAAAGGCGGACGCGAGCACCCCGGACGAGCCATCCGTGGCCCGACCGGGGTTTGTGCTGCCGTCCTTGGCAGCACATCGCTGTGACTTGGCAGGGGCACTAAGATTTTCTAATTCCCTTCCAAAGTCATCCCAGCCGAAAGCCCCCGCCACCCACGCCTCCCAGCCGTCAAACCCAGCATCTCACGCCGGGGTGTGGGCGTTGCCGTGCCGGCCGCCCACGGGGAGGTGTAGGGCGAGTCGTGCCGACCGCCTGCATGAGGGGAAGTATAGAGTGGAGTGGTGTGCCGATCGCCTGCATGAAAAAGAATACTATACAGCTTTCCTTTAGGTTGTTATAATAAAAAGAAAGGTTTGCCAACGCGAAACTCTCAAGAACGTAGCGTAGTTGTGCGGCGGGCACCTGTTTATAAGAAGGTGCTGGGGAGCCGTCGGTACTTAGCGACCGTATTTTGGTCGCTTAGTATCCGCTACGAGCGACACGCAGCGAGAGTGTGCCTTCGTTAAACAGGTGCCCGCCATACAACGACCACCACAACCTGCAGAAGAGTTTCGCCCAAGACTTTATGTTTTATTATAACAACCCAAAAGAAAGGGGCACACACAAATGAGCGAGTTAACTAAAGAAATGCCAAAGAAACTGGGATTCGGCTGCATGCGTCTCCCGGTAACCGACGGCAGCACAGAAAATATCAACGACGCAGCGTTCTGCGAGATGATCGATTCCTACCTCGAACAGGGATTTAAGTACTTTGACACCGCATATCCATATCACAATGGCAGATCCGAGGAAGCAGTCGGACGCTGTCTGGTACAACGGTATGCGAGGGATCGTTTTTTCCTTGCGAGCAAGATGCCGGTATGGCTGGTCAAAGAGTACGCTGACTACGGAAAGTATTTCGAGGAACAGTTAAAAAAATGCCAGGTAGAGTATTTTGACTTTTATCTTTTACATGCCATGAATAAAGACCGGGTCAAAGAGGCGGAGAACTTAGGCGGATTTCAGTTTTTACAGAGCATGAAAGCGGAGGGAAAGATCCGGCATATCGGATTTTCTTTCCACGATAAGGCGGATGTGTTGGATGAGATTCTGACAAATCATCCGGAGATGGAGTTTGTGCAGCTTCAGATCAATTATTATGACTGGGAGTCTGAGAACGTGCAGTCACGCAAATGCTATGAGGTGGCGGAAAAACATGGGGTACCTGTGATCGTGATGGAACCTGTCAAAGGCGGTACGTTAGCAAATATGGTCGGAGAGCCGGCGAAGATCTTAAGTGCACTGGATGAAAATGCTTCCTATGCATCTTATGCGATCCGGTATGCGGCATCACTGCCGAACGTGATGCTGGTGTTAAGCGGAATGTCCGATCTAAAGCAGTTACAGGACAATACGGCTTATATGAAAGATTTTCAGCCGCTCACGGATAAAGAGCAGCAGGCAATCGGAAAGGTGGTGGAAGAACTCGAAAAACTTCCAACGATTCCCTGTACCAACTGCCGTTACTGTGTGGAGGGATGTCCGAAAAAGATCCGTATCCCGGATATTTTTGGAGTCTACAACATGGGCGTACAGTTTGGAGTGACGGATGCGGCACGGGGGTCTTACCGCTGGCAGATCGACGGAAGCGGTAAAGCCGGAGACTGCATCAAATGTGGAAAATGCGAGGCACAGTGCCCGCAGCATCTTGAAATCCGGAAACTGTTAGAAGAGGCAGCAGACATTTATGAAAAAGAAATGCACTTATAATTTCTTCAAAATCTTTTCCATATCCCGCTGATGCCCGATGATCATCAGATGTTCTTCTTTACGGAACACATACTCTGCATTTGGCATCAGTTCCATGCCGTTTTCAGCTTTGATGCCGATGATATTTGCATTATATTTGACGCGGACATTGACGTCCCTGATCGAATGACCGATCCACTCCGGCAGAGGGGCGATTTCATAAATGGAAAAATTATTTCCGAGTTCCACATAGTCAAAGACCTGATTTGCAGAAAAACGAACCGCGACTTTTTCTGCAATATCACGGTCTGGATAAATCACTTCATCCGCACCGTTACGCAGTAGGAACTTTGCGTGGATATCACGGTTGGCCTTGCTGACAACATATTTTGCCCCAAGATCTTTTAACTGGCTTGTAATCTCAAGACTGCTCTGAAAATTTTCACCAATACAGACAAAACAGTAATCAAAGTTTCCGACACCAAGACTTTTTAAGACTTTTTCGTTGGTACAGTCGCCAATCTTAGCGCTGACCACAAGGGGAAGAAGGTCTTCTAAGCTTGCTTCGTCTTTGTCAACGATCATGATCTCATTGTCTAGTCTGGCGAGATCCTGACATAAATGGGTGCCGAAACGTCCGAGTCCGATAATTAAAATTGATTTCATAAGTAAATTCCTTTCTCAGCCGATGTTGATGCGTTCTACCGGCTGCATGATATGTGTTAGTTTTTTATGGTCGGTAAAAGAAAGTGCAAAGGAAAGACTTCCAAGGCGACCGATATACATCAGAAAAATGATAATAAGTCGTGAAATAAAATTAAGCTGACTGGTCAGTCCGGCTGTCATTCCCGCAGTACAGATTGCGGATATGACTTCAAAAAGCGTGTCACCGACAGAGAAACCCTGCATGCCGCAGATTGCGAGGGTTGCGGCAAGTCCGGCAAACAGATAGGTACAAAGCAGGGCGGATGCTTTTGTGATCGTATCATCTTCAATCCTGCGGCCAAAAATATTAGTTCCGGTTGTCCGAAGGAGGGTAGAGCGCAAATGTAACAGTAAAACGAAAATGGTTGCCATTTTGACGCCGCCCGCTGTGGAACCGGAACCCCCGCCGATAAACATCAGGATGATGGTAAGGAGTTTGCCTCCTTCTGTGAGTGAGCCGATATCAAGTGTATTAAAACCGGCAGTTCTAGGCGTGATCACGCTGAAAAAAGAACTGCAGATGATGCCTTTCGTGCTCATATCGGCATATAGGTTATTGCGTTCTAACAAATAGAACAGCAGCGCACCGCCAAAAACCAGAACCGCTGAAAAACTCAAGACCATTTTGGTCTGCAGGGCATATTTCTTAAAATGCCATTTATGATCAATGATGTCACTCCATACAATAAATCCAATCCCGCCAATCAGGATTAAGGCGCACAGCGTAAAGCTGACCACAGGATCGTCATAATAGGCAGTAAAAGAAGAATACGGCTTATATTTTCCCATGATATCAAATCCGGCATTACAAAAGGCTGATATGGAATGGAAAATGCTGTAATAAAGTCCATTCGAAAATCCCATTTTAGGATAGAAGCGGGTAAATAACAGCAATGCACCGATGCCTTCGAATAATACAGTACCTTTTAGTACGCGTTTGATCAGGCGCACTGCGCCGCCGATATCCAGAACATTAAAACTTTCCTTGATCCAGCCACGTTCTTTCAAACCGATCTTCCGGCGCAAAACTAAAGAGACGGCAGTGCCGATGGTAATAAAGCCAAGTCCGCCGATCTGAATTAAAAGCAGCAGTACAAGCTGCCCGAAGATGGACCAGTGGGTATAGGTATCGACTAAAATAAGACCGGTGACGCAGGTGGCACTTGTTGCTGTAAAAAGTGCTGTGATAAAAGGGGTAATTTCACCGGTGCGGGAAGAGCAGGGAAGCATCAAAAGACATGTTCCGCCTAAGATAAGCAGAAGAAAACCAAGTGCGATCAACTGCATGCCAGAGAGACGCTTTAATTTTTTTGGTAACATATATCCTCCAAAGAGTAAAATTTTGTTGAGAAACGTATATTAAAATATTATAATACGAATAGTGAACTTTGTATATATAACATTTTTACGAAGTTAAAGAGGAGAGGAGCATGAAAAGTTATGGATGATTTGTTTGGTCTGATTGTGATAATTATTGGCATTGCAGCAGGGATTTACAGTGATAAAAAGAAAAAAGAAGGAGTGCAAAAGAAAGCGGCTGTGCCGAATCAGCCTGGCGGAGGAAGAAAAAATGTACCACAGACACAGGTTTCTTATGGTGGTCATGCAGGAAGACCGGATATTATTGCGGATGCGGCAAATGCGATGCAGAGAGAATTATCTGCAAGACAGCAGGAATTAAAACAGAGACTGCAGCAGAAGTATGGCACGGTTGCATCGAATACGGCAAAGTCCACGCAGGCAGCGCGCCCTGTTTCAAATCCCGGAAAAGGTGCTATTTTAAACCGTGCAGATTTGAACGTCAATGAAAATCAGACGGACGAACTGCGGAAACAGTTTTATGAAAAAACAGGAGAGCCGCCCCAAAAGGTACATGGGGAGTGTGAGGAAGAATGTTCCCTGATGGATCAGGTCAATGATCTGATGATCATGGGATATCAGGCGAATCTGAGTTTTGAACGCGATTTTGTGGCAGAAGGAGTGGAGATGTTAAACCGTTTTGAGCTGCCGGACGAAATTGCGGGATTGACAGAAGTACATACGGCATAAGGCGAAAGAAAGGACAGCAACAGTATGGCAGAAAGAATACCGGTAAGTGGCGAGATCTACCGCCATTTTAAAAATAAATTATATCAGATCGTAACGATTGCGACACATTCTGAAACAGGAGAAAAACTGGTCATTTACCAGGCGTTATATGGAGATTTTGGCGTGTACGCAAGACCGCTCTCCATGTTTACCAGTGAAGTGGATCTCGAAAAATATCCGGAGGTTACGCAGAAATACCGGTTTGAGCTGGTGGAGCGGGAGAAAAAAGAGGATGTGCAGGATCAGAGTGGAGATACCGGCACGCGGGAAAATAAAAGTGTTCCGTCTGATACAGAAGAGCAGGTAGAACCGAAACTTATGGAGTTTTTAGATGCGGATTCCTTTGAGGAAAAGTATAATATCCTGACATCCATGCGCGATATTATTACAGATAAAATGATCAACAATATGGCAGTTGTTTTAGACGTTGTGATCCCGGAAGGAGATCTCGATGACCGTTATGAGCAGCTCAAACAGTGTATCCGCACCAGACAGCGTTTTGAGAGCACACGTCTCAGATAATCTGTGTGGAAAATAAGACTGCGGGTTTGTTTTTCACACGGCTATTTGTTGAGGATTAGTGTACAAAAATGGAGATTACATGGTTTCAGAAGAATTAAAATCAAAATTACAACAGATCACGCAGCAGGAGGTTTACAAGATGATCGTCAGCAAACCCTCTGACAAAGCTGCAAAATATCGTAAGATCGAGATCGAAAAAAAATCGTCCGGTTATCAGGCAGCAGCCTATACGCAGAAACAGGTTTTTCATGAAAAAATAGAGCCGGATAGACTTTTGAGCTATTTGTCAGAGCGTGTTGGCAGTGAATTTTTACAGTTAAATGCCTGGGATGGCAACAGTGAATATATGCTTTTGATCTCGAAAAAAGGAAAAGTGACTTACCGCTGTAAGAAGCAGGCAGAGGGCGCCGCAAAAGCGCAGGAATTCCATAACCGCAAAAAGAAATATCTTTTGGAAGAGGGAACCGTGATTCCGCCGCTGGTTGATATGGGAGTTTTTACGGCAGAGGGAAAAGTAGTCCGTACCATGTACGATAAGTTTCGTCAGATCAATCGTTTCCTTGAGATCATCGAGGACGGAGTGCGTGATTATCCGTATGACCACTTAAATATCATTGATTTTGGCTGTGGAAAGTCTTATCTGACATTTATTCTGTATTATTATTTTTCAGAAGTAAAAAAAATGAATGTACAGATCATTGGACTTGATCTGAAAGATGAGGTTATTAAAAACTGTAACCTTGCAGCAGAAAAATACGGCTATCAGAATCTGCATTTTGAATTAGGTGATATTAACGGCTATCAGACACCATTTCCGGTAGACATGGTCGTAACATTGCATGCCTGTGATACAGCGACAGATTATGCGCTTTACAATGCCGTGCAGTGGAATGCAAAGATGATTTTTTCCGTGCCATGCTGCCAGCATGAGTTAAACGGACAGATAAAGACAGACCAGTTCTCACTGCTGACACGTTACGGCATCATTAAAGAGCGTTTCTCAGCACTTGCAACCGATGCGATCCGTGCAAACCTGTTAGAGGCATGCGGATACAAAACACAGCTTTTAGAGTTTGTCGATTTTGCGCATACGCCAAAGAATATTCTGATCCGTGCAGTACAGAAGAAAGTTGTGCCGCGTGCGGTAAAACAAAATTATCTCACAGAAGTGGAAAATATGATGGAGGAGTTTCATTTTACACCGACGTTGTACAGACTGCTCAAAGACAGCAAAAAAATATAAAAAGTAAAAATGGGTGTGGCTGTTTTGCCACACCCATTTTAAATGCAGATAACGAAGTGTCAGGAAAGTCTGCTTAACTGGCTGTTATGATATTTGCCGGAGAATGTTACATCTTCCCCAAACCATTCCGGGGGAGTAAAGCTGTTTGCTTCTTCTTCAGTCTCAAACTCTACTTCTGCGAGCAGCAGTGGGGCTAAATCTCCTTCAAATACATCCAGTTCGATCGTGTATTTTGGTGCAAGCGGGATCAGATAGCGGCGCTTTTTGATCAGCCTGCCATCAATTTTTTCTTTCAGATGAAGAAATGCTTCCTCATTCAAAGGCAGATTATATTCTTCGCGCACCATCATTCCCTTGCCTTTGTAGGTTAGAATATAATCGTCATTGGAACGGCGGATACGCACGACCGGGTTAGTGTTTAAGTAGCCCTGTTCGATCACTTTACAGGCATACTGTTCTAAGTGGTCAGGTAAGGTTTTTACCAGATATTTGCGTTCGATTTCCATGGTAGAGAACTCCTTTTTGTTATTTGTGAAATGATTTTAAAGGGATGTAGGAAAACAACATCGCTGTATATTATTATACCAGTTGTGCAGGTAAGAAAAAAGAAGATTTCGATAGAGGTTACAAAGAGACAAAGAAAAATATTTACAAATATAATAGTTGATTTCGCATGAAAGTGGAAGGCTTTCAATTGGGTGGCACGCACCTAAATAAACCAGTAGCAGTATTAACAAAGATAAAGGTCTTGCGTAAGCAGGACCTTTTTACGTAGGAGAAAAATGACAGTTAATTCAAGACTTTCTGATAGTGAACTATTGGATGCAATTTATAGAGCTGCATATGAGTACTCTAAATTAATTGGTAATTCCTAAAAATATAGATGAGTTTATGAAACGAAAATATAAGATAGTATTAGTATTACAAAAAAGTAAGTCACAGGAAAAGTACGGAATGGTTACAGCAGAGATAAAAGGAGGGACTTTTAAAAGATATGCATAAGGAGTTTCCAGATAATTTGAAGGAATTAATTACTATAGATAAATAAGAGCATACATGCAGAAAACAGGTAGCCATTGACCACAAAAAAACAGTTTGTTATACTTTATTTAAATTATTAAGCTGAATGTGATACCGTACATAAAAGAAAGGCAGGCAATATTTATGAGTAAAATTGGAATTTTCATGGCAGACGGCTGTGAGGAAATTGAAGGACTTACCGTAGTTGATATTGTGCGTCGTGCAAAAATGGAGATCGTTATGATCTCTGTCACCGGGAAAAAAGAAGTAACAAGCTCCCACGGAGTTACTTTTTTAGCAGATGTACTTGCAGAAGAAACAGGATATGAGGATTTGGATGGAATCGTGCTTCCGGGTGGAATGCCGGGAACTATACATCTGCTGGAAAATGAAACTGTCAATGCGGTGATCCGCAAGTTCGCAGATGAAGGAAAGTTAGTTGCCGCAATCTGTGCAGCTCCGAGTGTATTAGGTGCAGCAGGGCTGTTAGAAGGAAAGCATGCAACCTGTCATCCTGGATTTGAAGAAAAATTAACCGGTGCGACAACCAGCGAGGACGAGGTCGTAGTAGACGGCAACATCATCACAAGCCGCGGCATGGGAACAGCGATTCCATTTGCATTTGAGATCGTGCGTTACTTTACCGATGATGAAACGGTAGAGCATGTCCGTCAGGGGCTTGTGTACCGTGCAAATGAAAAATAACGGATCGCAGGCATCAGGCACAGAACAGATCATCGTGAATAAATAGAAAAAGTCTCCACATCACGCCATGGATGTGGAGGCTTTTTTACTTCCGGCAAGTTGTTTTTTTACTTGCCTGACATCTGCTCTTCCTGTTTCATGATCATTTTTTTGACCATCTCGCCGCCGATGCTTCCTGCCTGTGCAGAAGTAAGGTCACCGTTGTAACCTTCTTTTAACGGCACACCGATCTCGCTTGCTACTTCCTGTTTAAAACGGTTCATAGCTTCTTTTGCCTGTGGTACAGCCATTTTGCTGGTGTTAGAACCAGAATTGTTAGATCCACTCATGGATTTCACCTCCGTAAATTAATCTGTTGTTTGTTGTAACTATTTAGAATAGTTACTGTTTGGTATTAGGATTTACAAGTAAGAATTACTGTATGTCCTAATCCTATTATTTACAAAGAGAGGAAAAATATGATGGAAAATTCTGAGAAAATCGGGAACCTGCAAATGATTCAGGTTCGTTGACAGCAGACCATGAATACTCTATAATTAAAAAGTTATGATAGAGCTGCACGAAAGAACGGAGGAATATATGGATACAAAGAAACAGGATATATTTGACCGGCTGATGCATCTGCCTGTTTTAAATATTTTTGAACCATTTTATAAAAAACATAAGGAAATGCTATTATATTTATTTTTTGGCGGATTGACATTTGTGATAAGTGTTATCACATATGCCTTTTTTAATGTTTCACTTGGAATGAATGAGCTTGTTGCCAACATTTTTTCCTGGATCTTAGCAGTTTTATTTGCTTTTTTTACGAACCGTATCTGGGTATTTGATGGAAAGACGAATGGAGCAAAAGAATTTTTTGTACAGATGATGAACTTTTTTGGCGGACGTGTTGCAACGCTGCTTGTGGAAGAAGTGATACTTTTTGTGTTTATCACAGAGCTTGGATTTGGAAGTATGGCGGTTAAGATAGCGGCACAGATTATTGTAATCATATTGAATTATGTGATCAGTAAATTGTGGGTTTTCCGGAAATAAAAAGGTATATCCGGGTAAGGAGCAGAATCGAAGGGTATGTCTGTGCAGAGAAAAAGGGAGAATGTCAATGAAGGCAATCTTATATATTGTAATTCCGTGCTATAATGAAGAAGAAGTTTTACCGGTAACTTCCGGTCTTTTTTTAGAGGAATTATTGTTGTTGATTAAGAAGGAAAAGATAAGTCAAAAGAGCCGTATCCTTTTTGTGAATGACGGGAGCAGGGATCGCACATGGGAGATCATAGAGAAACTTGCCAGAGAAAATCCTTATTTTATCGGAATAAGCCAGAGCCGCAACAGGGGACATCAGAATGCGGTTCTTGCGGGACTGATGGAGGCAAAAGATGTCGCTGACATCACAATCTCAATTGACTGTGATGGACAGGATGATATTGCGACAATGGAAGCAATGGTAGATGCTTATTATGATGGTGCAGAAGTGGTTTATGGAGTCAGAAGTAAGCGCGATACGGATACTTTCTTCAAGAGGCTTACGGCACAGGCATTTTATAAAATTTTAATATGGATGGGGGTGGAGACCATTTACAATCATGCGGATTACCGCCTGGTTTCGGCGAGGGTTTTAAAAGAATTTGCCGGATTTAAGGAGGTAAATCTGTTTTTACGGGGAATGATCCCTCTGGTTGGATTTAAGAGCACAAGTGTTTTTTATGAGAGGCACGCGCGGATTGCGGGCAGATCACATTACCCACTTGCAAAGATGGTCAATCTCGCGATTGATGGAATCACAAGTTTAAGTGTAAAACCGCTGCGTCTTATTTCTGGTATTGGTATCGGAGTATCTGTATTAAGTTTTATTGGCGTTTTGTGGGCGGTCATTACACAGATCTGCGGCAGAACTGTGACCGGATGGGCAAGTACGATCTGTGTGATCTGTTTTATGGGAGGTGTACAGCTCGTCTGTCTTGGCGTGCTGGGTGAATATATTGGAAAAATCTATATGGAAGTCAAGGCGAGACCACGTTATATCATCAGCGAACGAACATGGATCAAACAAGATAAGAATGAGGAAAAAGGAGAATAGAGAAACATATGAAAATTTCATTGATTATTCCGTGTTATAACGAGCAGGAAGCGTTACCGATTTTTTATCGGGAAACAAAAAAAGTGATGCAGTCCATGGACTGTGATTATGAGATGATTTTTGTCAATGATGGATCAAAGGATGGTACACTGGGGCTTTTGAAAGAGTTCGCAAAAGAAGATGATCATGTGACTTATATCGGATTTTCCAGAAATTTTGGCAAGGAAGCTGCAATGTATGCCGGATTTTGTAATGTGACCGGTGATTATGCAGCCGTGATGGATGCAGATATGCAGGATCCACCGGCATTATTGCCGCAGATGCTCGATATTTTGGAGAATCAGGAATATGACAGTGTGGCAACACGCCGTGCAACAAGAAAAGGAGAGCCGGTGATCAGAAGCTGGTTTGCAAGAAGATTTTACAGTCTGATCAATAAGATCTCAGATGCAGACATTGTAGATGGTGCGAGAGATTTCCGGCTGATGAAACGCAGTATGGTTGATGCGATCGTTGAGATGGGAGAGTATAACCGTTTTTCGAAAGGTATTTTCGGGTGGATAGGGTTTAAGACATACTGGCTTCCATACGAAAATGTCAATCGCGTTGCCGGAGAAACAAAATGGAGTTTCTGGAAGTTATTTAAATATGCGATCGATGGTGTGATTAATTTTTCACAGGCTCCGCTTTCCATAGCATCCTGGTTTGGGATGTTTATGACATTTGTATCGTTTGTAGCAGTTGTGTTTATCGTTATCCGAAAACTGGTCTTTGGAGATCCGGTGGATGGCTGGGCGTCAACGGTATGTATTATCACGTTGATCGGCGGCATACAGTTATTCTGTATGGGGATTATGGGACAGTATATCGCAAAGACATATCTGGAAGTCAAAAAAAGACCGCACTATATCGTTTCGGATACGAACCGTGAGGATATGGAAAAGGTTAAATAAGGTATAAACGAAACAGGAGGTCAGGTATGAAAAAAAGAGTATTGGCAATGTTTATGGCTGCCTTAGTCTCTGTGGGGACTGTGCTTGCACCGGCAGACATGGGGAGTGCTTACGCAGCAGAGGTAACGCAGGAAGAAACGGAGGAAAGTGCTGCCGAGGCTTTGCTTGAGAATGAAACACCGGGAGTAACAGTCGAAACAGAAACCTCTGAAACGGAAGAAATACAGACGACAGAGGGGAAAGAAATACCGGAAACACAGATGGTTGAAGAAACATCTGAAACCAAAGAAGCAGCAGAGACACAGACAGTCGAAGTAATTGCTGAAACCGAAGAAACGGTGGATGTGCAGACAACAGGGGAGAATGAAGCAAGATCAGCCACACTTTCGGAGATGCCGACGGGTCTTCTGCCGTTTGAAGCAGTTGGTGAAATCACACTGGATCGCGAAACTGCGGAAGAGGAAGAAGCAGAAAATATTTTAAAATCATCTGCTTATTATAACAGTACCTGGGAAAAATATGGAAGTTATTATTTTTATAATCAGTTAAGCAGTAAGGAAAAGGCATACTGGGATGCTTTGAATAAAGTTTGTTTAAAGTATATGACAACACAGGCAGATGCAGCAAAATACAATATCAGTGGGACAACTTACTATTATATTGATATAGTAGGCAGCAGTTCGCTGTCATTATCGCAGATGGAGGAGGTATATCAGATCTTCCGTTATTCAAATCCACAGTACTATTTCTTAAAGAGTGCATACTTAAAAAATGGAACTTATGGTATTGCAGGCTGTGTTTATCCTGCATTTGCAAATGGTTCCGCACGTGCAGCTGCAACAAAAAAAGTGCAGAGTCAGGTTTCATCCTGGCAGAAGAAGATCGATGCATGTTCAACAGATGAGAAAAAGGTAAAAATGATCCATGATCTGATCATTGATAAAGTGGAATATAACCAGACCTTATATGATAATAATTTTAAAGATGAGGATACGGCATATTCCCAGTCTGCCTACAGTGTATTTTGCACAGATCTGACGGTATGTGCGGGATATTCACAGGCATTTGAGATGATGTGCAATGGCTCAGGAATCGATGCCGTAGCAGTAACAAGTTACTATCACGAGTGGAATAAAGTGCGTCTTAACGATTCCTGGTACAATGTAGACTGTACATGGGATGATGCGGACGGAACCATTTACTATGGTTATTTTGAAAGAAGCGATAATTATTATGATACAGTAAATTATAGTTCCTATGTTTTCCATGCGGAAGAAGATATCTGGGAGGGGTACCTGCCGGCATGTACGATCGATTCCGGGGCGACATCCACAGCACCGGGAACGATTGCCGCAATCACTCAGACAGTAGCAAAGCCAGTTATTTCAGCGTCGGTAAGCGGTACCTCCTATAAAGTAAAAATAACATCGAAAACATCTGGGGCAGTTATTTATTATACCACAGACGGAAGTGAGCCAAATGCGGCATATTCAAAGGGCACACGTTATACGGGAGCATTTACAGTTTCCCCTGGTAAGACGGTGAAGGCAGTTGCAGTCTGCAATAAATATGCGGACAGCAGTGTTTCATCGAAGAAACTCGCAAAGCTGACAACTTATAAGATCACATTCAAGAGCAATGGCGGCAAGGGAAGCATGAGCAAGCAGAGCATGGCAAAAGGTGTTTCCACCGCGATCTCAAAAAATAAGTTTTCAAAAAAATATTACACGTTTGCGGGCTGGAAGACCAAGGCGAACGGAAAAGGAAAGTCTTATAAAAATAAACAGAAGATCAAGCTCACAAAGAACATTACCCTGTACGCACAGTGGAAACTCACAAAATATAAGATCACCTATAAGCTAAACGGTGGAAAAAATGCGAAGAAGAATCCGACTGCATATACATACAAGACCTCGACGATCAAACTGAAAAATCCGACAAGAAAAGGGTATGTATTTAAGGGATGGTATTTAGATAAGAAATTTAAAAAGAAAGTTACTGTCATCAATAAAGGAAGCAGCGGAAATAAGACACTGTATGCAAAGTGGAAAAAGAAGTAATTTATGAATTACAGCTTTTTACCTTAAGGTTTTCTTAAAACGTGAAAATAAGATGGTAAAAAAGTCTTAAAGGGTGGTATAATAACAGAAACGGTGCGCAAAATGCACAAATAATTACTTTGAGAGGTATTTAGTTTGAAGAGAAGAGCGATTTTAATGCTGACTGCACTTGCAATGACAGTATCCATTACAGCATGCGGCAGCAAAAACACAGACGAGACGGCAGCTGATTCGACAGAGGTTGCCATGACAGAAGCAGGAACAGAGGAAACCGAGACTGAAAGTGAGGAAGTGCTTCCAGAGGGGATGTATCGCAGCGAGCTGACAAACGAACTGATCGATGAGAGTCTTAAAAATCAGAGACCGATCGCAGTTATGGTGGACAATGAGTCTATTGCATTGCCACATTATGGATTATCCCAGGCAGATGTTGTTTATGAGATGATGAACAGTACATTAAACGGCAGGATCACCAGATTTATGGTACTTGTCAAAGACTGGGAGAATATCAAACAGTTAGGAAGCATCCGGAGTGTGCGCCCGACGAATATACTGATCGCATCTGAGTGGAATGCAGTCATCTGTCATGACGGAGGTCCTTTCTATATTGATGAATATATGGCAGATCCGAGTGTAGATAATTTTAGTGGTACTTTCTCCCGTGTGGATAACGGTAAATCAAGAGAGTATACCGAATATATCTTACCGGGCGATCTGGACAAGAACTTTGAGAACAGCGGTGTGTCCAAAGAATATACCTCCTATTATGAGGGACCACATTATCAGTTCGCAAGTGAGAGCAATCCGGTAGATCTTTCTTCTGCATCCGATGCAATCGATGCCAATACCGTGGATCTTCCGTTCCCACACAATGGTTCTTATTTAGAGTACAATGCGGATGACCAGCTTTACTACTACTCAGAGTATGGTAAAGCACATGTAGATCCGGGCAATGACAACAAACAGCTTTGCTTTAAGAATCTTCTGATCCAGAGCTGCGGATATACACAGTATGATGAACACGGTTATCTGATCTTTGACTGTGTCAGTCAGGGTGGAGGATATTATGTGACCAACGGAAAAGCAATTCCGGTTACATGGAAAAAAGAGAAAATGACTTCCCCGACACGTTATTATGATGCGGCAGGTAATGAGATTAAGATCAATACAGGTAAGACTTATGTCGGATTTGTTCCGGTAGATGACTGGCTTGATCTTGTAATTGAATAAGCAGATTGAAAAAATCCGTATTTCAGAAATGAAGTACGGATTTTTTTATATTGTTTTTAGGCTTTTAAAATCATGTGTTTTGCGGTAAAATGAAAAATATATGTAGTCAGAAAGCAGAATTTTGGCAGAAGCAAATGAATGGAAAGAAAACGGAGAAGCTGTAGTGGATAAAAGTACATTTGAGACGGACAGAGAATATACGGTATGGGAGATACTGAAGGGAAACCTTAAAGTATGGTGGCTGATGCTTGTTGGAGCACTGGCAGGAGCAATGCTTTTGGGTGGGTATAAATATTATTCAAACCGTTCTTATATTTCTGAAAAAAATTATGAGGATGATTACCGTGTTATGGCATCTTTATTTGTGGAGGAATACAGTACAGAGAGTGCTGCAGAGCGTGTTGGAACCGTGATCACAGTGGCAGGCAGCCGCAGTACCTATGAGAAGATGAAACAGTTAAGCGGATATGATATGGAATATCTGGCATATCAGGATATGTTTGATTTAGAGCAGAATACTTCTTCGGCTGTGATCACAGTGCATGTGAAATACCCAAGAACCTATGGAACATTTTCATTGGAAAATGAAAGTGATGCCCTGAAATTTGCCGGATATCTGTTAGAGGCAATAGAAGATACGGTACAGGAGAGTATTGGTAAAAACGGAGTACATGTATTAGATGCGCCATATGTGGCAGATGTTCAGCAGAGATATCTTGCTTATGCGCCTACTATACAGGAATTTAAACAGGAAGTTGCAAAAGCAGCAGTGGCGGGGATATTTTTCGGAATCCTAATAGAGGTGGCAATTTATGCAGGAATATGTGTGTCTGGCAAAAAGAGAGGAATATAGAGGGATAGCAAATGAATACGGTAAGAACATTTTTAAAAAATGCTGACGTAAAAAAAATCGGAGTTGTCTCTTTTTATGCCTATTTTGCAATCAACGTACTGATGAAAGCATTTTCCTACGATCATGGTGACAATATCTATAAATATTTTTTTTATACAGCGATCTTGTTCTGGGGCATCAAAATGATATTTACGACATATACCATGCGGGAAGTATTCTGGATCGCAGGTATGATGGGAATCGGAGTGATGCTTTCCGTGATCACAAGACAGAACATGTGGCTGCTGTCGATCATGACGGTGGCAGCGATGAAGAACTGTCGTTTTTCTGTGATTGCACAGATCGCAGTGTGGATCCGTTGTGTGGCAGCAGTGATACTGGTGGGAGGTTCTTTGATTGGAATTTTTAATATCGGAGAACAGACTAAACTTGATTCGGGCTATGTGGAACAGCATGTTTACGGATTTGCAATGGGGGAACCGAATACAGCGTTTCTGACGATATTTTTGGCGTTACTTCTGGTATTGTATTATAATTATGAAAGATTAAATATACTGTGGTTTGCTGTGACTTCGCTGATCGCACTTGTTTTTTACAAGATGACATTTTGCAGGACGGGTGTGCTTGTATTCTTTTTCTGCTGGGGGCTGATCTTATTTGAAAAGATTGTAAAAAATAAAAAAATAAAGTCTGTACTGGTGTGCTCTGTGTCGGTCGGTGCAGCATTTTCCCTGCTTACAACACTTTTTTATGATGGAAATAATGCATTGCTTTATAAGATCAATCATCTCGTTTCGGGAAGAGTTTATATCATGAATACTTATTATAAAGATCAGGGATTGTCTCTGTTTCCACGTACGCAGGCAGTTTTTTATACGAGTTATCATGGACTGATCGACAACAGCTATATGAATGTGACATTTTACGCAGGTATTCTTGTGGCGGTACTGTTCTTTGTGATCATCTTTAAAACTATGATAAGACTGTACCGGATGGAGTGCTATAAAGAACTTGTAATGATAGGAACTTTAGCATTGTATGGCGTGTTAGAGCAGTTTGTGTTAAATGGATTTATGAATATATTTTTACTTCTGTGCGGAATGTTATTATATCCGGGCATAGTGGAGGAAAAACATGAAAAATAATATTTATGTGTTAAATCAAAGACAGGATGAGACATTTGATGCAGCAGGCAAAGCAATGCGGGATGTGTTTTCTGTGCTTGCAGATAAAAATGCAAAGATTATCTGGAGCGTACCAAAACACTGCAGTAAATATTTAAAGCTGTTAGATCTGCCATATCTGGTTTTGTTTTTACTGTTTCACGTGAACAAAAACGACAATGTATTTTATTCGATTCCGGAGAATCATTTAAAAATCCGTCTGTTAAAAAGCCTGCAGCGTGTAAAAAAATACCGGATCATCTGTTTTGTCAACGATCTGAATGCATTCCGCTATGACGGACAGACCGATGGAGATCCCGGTGAGGTAAGGGCGCTTGCAGCAGCAGATAAAATTCTTGCACCGAATGTCAATACTGTTTCCATGTTAAAGAAAAACGGTATTTCTTCGGACATGATACCGGTCGGAATCTGGGATTACCGGATGAATGAGACACAGATCGCTAAAATCCGTGAAATATCGCATGCACACAAAAAAGAAAATGAAGTAAAAATTGCATTTGCCGGCAATTTAAACAAATCAGAATTTTTATCTGTCATGGAGATACCTTCTGATGTCAGAATGGAATTATGGGGAAAACTTGATCCGGAGCGTGAAAAAACGCTGGCAGATGGGTGTTATTATCACGGAATATTGTCTTCCGATGAGATACCGTTCGCAGTTGCGGAGATGGATTATGGATTAGTCTGGGATGGCAGCGGAAAAGATGAGATCGAAGGCGGCCTGGGTGAATACCTTCGATACAACAATTCACACAAATGTGCACTTTACCTTGCGTCAGGTCTTCCTGTTATCGTATGGAGTCAGTCAGGAATGGCATATTTTGTAAAAGAGCATGCCTGCGGTATCGTTATTGACCGTCTCAGCGATCTGGATCAGGTACTCCGTGAAGCAGATTATGAAAAAGTGAAAGAGGCAGCACTTACCGTTGCCCCGAAACTGTGGGAGGGCTATTACTTAAGCAAAGCGATAGATACAGCTTCATCAAAGCACAGGATTGAAGCAACCGGGAAGGCGGATAAGGATATGTAAGTGTTTTGTTTATTCCATTATACACAAAGGAGAAAAGTTAGTTATGAAAAAGAAATATTACCTTGAAGCCATCCGCATTGCTGCGATCCTGATGGTCATGTACAATCATTCTGCAGCATTTATGTCATTTTCTGTTCAAAGTGGCGTCGAATATGCAATATCGTTTTTCCTTTCCATGATATGCAAAGGTGCGGTACCACTGTTTTTCATGGTATCCGGTGCACTTCTGCTCGGAAAAAATGAGAGTGGAAAAGACTTATTCCAAAAAAGGATTCTTCGCATGATTTTCGTAATCGTGCTGTTTTCATTTTTATATTATCTGAAACTGGTATTAAAAGGAGAGCGTCCGTTTACACCGTTTTCTTTCCTTTTATCCCTGCCATCAGATCTTGTTTATCTGCCATACTGGTTTTTATACAGTTATCTTGGCGTGCTCACTATTTTACCGATATTACGTCCGCTGGCACAGAATATGACAAAAAATACCTTCTGGTATCTGATCATTCTGCAGTTATTGCTTGATTGCCTGAAAACTACAGCGTGGGTATTGTGGGGATATGGACTCTGCGGATACTATAATTTCGGCGGACTGTTCCAGTATGTTATTTTTTATCCGCTGATCGGATATGGGTTAGATCAGTATTTCAGTGAGAAAAAATTTGTGACGCCGCAGAATATAGGAAGAAACCTGGCTGTGATCGCTGCGGCAGTTTTCACGCAGATGATGGTATATAAAGATTACCTTTCCGTTGGAAATTACCAGGAAGTATATCTTGGCACATGGCTGTCTGTCCCGGTCATTGTGATCTTCTTAAATGCAAAACTTCTCTTTCAGGAAGAACGTCTGTCTGAGCACACGAAAAAAGTTCTGGGATGTGTCGGAAGCTGTGTATTCGGATGTTATCTTTTAGGTGGATTTATCGGAACAGGGGGAAGACTGGATATCATTGCAAATACATTAACCCCTGTGATCGGAATGCTGCCGGCGTACATCATTGAGATCCTGATTGCTTTTCTGATCGAAGTGGCAGTTACGCTGGTTTTGAAGAAATTACCGGTATTCCGGAAATTATTGTAGGAAATGTAATTAGCAGGATTTTGGAAAAAAGAGGTGTGCCGGGAAATTCCGGAACACCTCTTTTTGTCTTTTAAGTGAACATCATCAGGCAAGAAAATACGCCATTAACTTTTCTGCTACAGTTCTTACCACATTTGCACCCCACATTACCACGCGGTTGACCACATCCACGATCCATGGCTCTAAATGTCCGATCGTCGCTTTACGTACTTCATTGAGCAGACATGCAATTCCCATGATCGCAAGCACATAACCGATCGCAGGAAATACTAAAAACCATGATCCTGCATAAGGTTTAAGATCGATCCATTTCAGCAGAAATGTCTGTACCGTTCCGTCTAACACATAAATGGCAAGTACATTTCCTGCAGCACGGTTGATAAAACGGCTGTGAAAATGAATCTCCCGAAACAGCAGCAATACCATGACAGAACCGAATATAATGAAGATCGAGCAGTCACGGCAGAAGGTCGTATAGAGTTTTCCACGAAGAAATGTCAGCGAACTGTCCGCAAGGAAAATAAAGCCAATGCTAAGAAGCAGCCCTGAAAGAAGGCGATGAACATTGTGGCTGCGGTTATGATAGAGTGAAAGGTAACGTCCGAGCAGATAGATCATAACCATGTGAACTAACCCTTTTCCACCGTCCTGCATGATCTCAAAAAATCCGAAAGTAGGGATCACAGAGAAAAGAAGCAGCAATATGGCAAGCAGCTTCCTAAAGTTTTCCTTTGATAGTTTTTCCGGGATCTGGTTTAAAAACGGTGTTAAAAAGCAGAGGAAAAAGTAGCAGCTGATAAACCAGTAATATCTTGAAATTACAGGAATACAGGATTTAATCAGTGATTTTATGCCAAAATTGCCGACGGCGATCGTACCAAATACCGTAAAAAAGATGATCATGAGATCAAGCCGGATCAGTTTTTTGAAATCAAAACGGATACCAAAATAACCGGAAATTAATATAAAACAGGTAACTCCCATGTTAAAAATGGAATTGACCAGTACATGGATCTCTGTGTTAAGCAGTGATACAGATGTATCAATACCTCCGAAAGTGTGCATCATCAGGATACCAAAGATGCATAATAAACGTAATAATTCAAAATTCGAAGAACGTTCTTTGGACATGATGTCTCCATTTCTGCCCGTGCTGCGGGGCATTAGAAATTTTTGCACAGATTATGTTTTGTATGGTGTTCTGTGCATTTTTTGCAGCAGAGTATTACAGATCTATACAAAGATCATGCTTTCTGGCTGCGTCTGATCTTTAGTTTCTGCTGCCACTTTGTATTGCCGTGTTTGATATCCGCAAGTCTGCCGCGGCATTTTAACATATAGGTCACAAACTTGGCATGTGCGGAATAAGACTGGTTTTCATAGATTCCTTCCATGAAGATTTTTGTGATATCAACAAAGTGAAGATTCAAAAACCAGGTTTTTTCGTGTCCGTCGATCGTATAACAATAAGGTCTGCCGTTTTCCCAGTGAAGATTTTTCACACTTAAGCGTTTGATATATTCATACTGGTGTTCTAAGTAGCCGGAAGATTCGCCGACAGAATTATCAAATACGCTGTGGTTCGCATCGTCTTGTAACAGGTTTAAATATTCGCCTTCCGGAAGAGATGAAACCCAAAGGTGCAGCAATGCCATCTCGCCGACACCACCGTACATGCCGAATTTGCGGTGGACATCCCATTTTTTCATCAGGATATCTTTATGATTTGCATACATATCGATACAGAAATCCGTAAATTCACGAAGACCTTCCGTGGTAAAATAGGAAAATCCTGCGCAGGTTTTCCATTTTAGACCGTTACCTTCTTCAAGCATTGCAAAATCCTGTAAAAGCGGAGTCTCGGCAGCTACCTTGCAGTGACGGAACGGTTCATATTCACTGACATTTAAATAAAGCAGAACATCACTGTCGATGATGACACATTCTTCAAAGGAGTTGCGCTCTAAATACTCTAATATAAGGAAGAAACGTTTGAAGATTCCTTCTGCCCACGCAGTCGGATAGGTAGAAAGATTTTCAAAAACAGAGTGGAACTTTGTCCATTTTTCAGTGATGAAATCATTCGCATTATGCCAGTCGTCACACCAGGCTTTGTTGTATTCATCGCCTAACAAAACAACTTTTTCATTATATTTTTTTGCCTGTGCAATACAGTATTTTAAATATTCCTGGTTCTTTTTTCCGGCAGCCTGTGCCTTTTCTCCGGTTTCATGGTGAACCATAACAGGAATAATCTTACTCATAATAATTGTCCCCCTTATTATTCTTTTTTCCAGTAAGTGCCGCCTTCTACGTCGCTGCTTCCGGTCGGTACTTCGCTTGCCATCGGATAATGCCAGTAATCGTTATACATGGCAACGATATCCGGTTCTTCCTCGTCCCAGCGTCTTCCTTTTAAACCAAACAATATCTGCAGGCATCCACCGAGATGAATTGCCTGTTTTCCCATTTTTTTGATATGGGCAGCTAATGGATAACCGTAAGCTCCACAGCCGAGCAGGGCGATGTCAAAATCGATTTTTTCGCATTCCCTGCACATATAATCGAGCGCGTCAAACCATGTGGCAAAACGTGCATCTGTAGCATTGCCTGCGGTCTGCACTGCTTTTAAAGTTTTTAATTCAAATTCAGGCAGAATGTCTGTACCAGGAAAGAGTTTATCAAAGTGTTTATACTGGTTTTGAATTGACTCTTCAAATGGATGAATGACAAGTACCTTTTTCCCGGCAAGGGCAGCAGACCATGGATTATTGCTGCGCCATGGTTCTAAGGAGATCAGCCGGCAGGTTGCAGATAAATCTTTACAGTATCTGCGGATATAATAATCCTCACAGGCATTCTGCCACAAACCTAGGATATCCGTCTGCCTGCAGGCATCTTTCATGATATCGTTAAAACGGGGAAGAAGTGCAGGATCATTTGGGAAAAAGCCGGCGCAGGTAAAAAGCTGTTCGCAGGCTTTTTCTTTTTTGGATTCCATGTGAAATTCATCCACGCGCATGTTAAAAAGCTCGACAGCACCAAAACGTCCCATCATAAATGGCTTGCCGGAACCAATCAGGTCTGCCGTATATTTATTTAATGTATCCGTATCATAGAACGGTTTGCCGACATAATGCCGGTAAAGAAAATCTGAGTCATCTGTTGCCTGCCGCAGTTTGTTGCGCAGACAGTATTTTAACTGATAATAAGAGGCTCCGAGGATCGTACCCATCTTAAGAACACTCCTTTCTGATTGCAGTACATAGATATAAACATCATAAACAATGCTTCCTGCGGTGTCAAGAAAAATGGAACAGGCAGAGGAATCTACTGTTTGACACTCACTATATATATTTGATACAATAAAGAGTAAATGAAGTTGAGAAAGTAACAGATAGAGGAAAACGTTATGAATACGATTAAATGGAAAATGCCGGATCAGTATCTGACCGAGTGGTACCGGAATCTTTCGGGAGCGGTAAAGACAGCTTTTTATGCTGCGTTTGTGGCAGGGCTTGCAGCACATTTGTATCAGTTCACCAATAAATTATATAACTATGATGAACTTGCAAATACACCCGGAGGTATCGGACTTAGCACAGAACAGGGAAGATGGCTGTTAAACTGGATGGGACAGTTTATGCATTCGGTATTTGGAGGTTCTTATTCACTGCCTCTTTTTAACGGGATCTTTGCACTTTTGTTCCTTGCATTATCAGCAGGAATGATCGTTTCCATCTTTCAGGTGAAAAACAGGCTGACCGCAGGACTTATCGGAGGACTTATGACGGTATTTCCGGCAGTTGTGTCCATGTATTTTTTTATGTTTCTGTCACTTTATTATGCGATCGGTATATTTTTCAGCGTGCTTGCTGCGTGGCTGACTGTGAAATATCCGAAAAATATCATTGCAGACATAGCAGCAGTTTTAATGGCTGCCTGTTCACTGGGTGTATATCAGGCATATTTTCCGGATACTGTATGTATCCTGCTTATGGTAGTGATCTTAAAGGCAGGATTTGGCGGCGTAAAAGAGAAAACACAATGGAAAGAATTTTTTCTTATGGTCGTCCGATTTTTAGTTGTGATGGCAGCAGGTATTGTAGTTTATTTTCTTATTAATAAGGCAGTACTTGCAGTAACGCATATACAGCTTACGAGTTATCAGGGTGGCGATACGATGGGAAAGATCACGTTTACGCAGCTCATTGATGCAGTGAAGCAGTGTTATACTTCGTTTTTTGATCTGGGATATTCGGATGTTATGGGGATTAACTATAACCGGACCATAAAACGTCTGATCAAAGTGATGTGGCTGTTATTTGCAGCTGGTATCGGAGCATATCTGGTTTTAAAGAAAAAGGAATATTTAAATAAGGTAATTGCTCTGTGCGGCATATTGGTATTTCCGGCAGCAATGTTTTTGATCTATGTGATGGCACCGAATTCTTATTGTTATACACTGATGGCATATCCGGTTGTATTTTTCTTTATATTTTTCCTGCTCTGGATGGATGCATGTTTGTGGAACCTGAAACTGCAGGCACCGGTTAAGAGTATAGCAGGCTGGGTATCGGCACTGCTTACAGCAGCATTGGTAATTGTGTTTGTCTGGTATGCAAATGGAAATTATATGGCACTTGAATATACGAAATATCATGATTTTTCCTATGTACAGACTTTGATCACAAAAATACGCAGTGTGGAGGATTATTCCCAGGATAAAGCTGTGATCGTGGTTGGAACACAGATCTCAGACAGCACAGGCAGTATGGGAAGCCTGATCGGTGATACGTTTATCGTTGGTGGAAAAGCAGATACTAATTTAGGGTATAATTCACTGCTGTATCTGATGTCTGACTACCTTGGATTTTCACCATATTATGGCACTTATGAGGAGATTCAGAGCTGGATGCAGAGAGAAGCGGTGAAAGAAATGCCGGCTTATCCTGCAGATGGCTCCATTCAGGTTATCGACGATACGATCATTGTAAAATTGTCTGATTATGAAATGAATTAAGGAACGATTGGATGAAAAAATATTTATATCTTATGAGAGTACATCATTATATCAAAAACATACTGATTTTTATGCCGCTGATCTTCAGCGGCAATCTCACAGACCGCCGGAAATTTATGGCAACATTACTTGGAATGATCGCATTTTCGCTGGTCACATCCGCTGTCTATATTATTAATGATATCAGGGATGCGGAAAAAGACCGGATGCATCCGACGAAGAAAAAACGTCCGATCGCTTCCGGCGCAGTCACACCGGTGCATGCTGTGATACTGATGGCAGTCATTCTGATCGTGGCAATGGTTTTACTGGCAGTATCAGATGCAACAGCAGGCAGTTATACACTTGTGCTGTTATATCTGTTTATTAATGTGGCATACAGTATGGGACTTAAGGATGTACCGCTTTTGGATGTGACCATCCTTGCTTCCGGATTTTTGCTCCGTGTACTCTTTGGTGCAGTGCTGACTGGAACGGAAGTATCTGAATGGCAGTATCTGACTGTACTTTCCGGCGCATTTTATTTCAGCCTTGGAAAGAGACGAAACGAACTGCAGAAGAAAAAAGACGGGGATACGAGGAAGGTACTTAAATATTATACGAGAGATTTTCTTGACAAGAACATGTATATGTGTCTTGCCCTGCTCAATACATTTTATGCTCTATGGTGTAAGGATATTACCAATGCAGGAATGAAATATGCAATGTGGACTGTACCGATCGTGATCTTAATCTGCATGAAATATAGTCTGACGGTTGAGGGCAATTCTGAGGGAGATCCGGTTGAGGTGCTTTTACATGATAAGGTGCTGATGGCGCTCTGTGTTGTTTACGGTATTGTAATGGTAGCTATGCTTTATTCCGGAGTATAGTCTGCAGGCTGTTGAAAAAGTATGGTTAGTTAGTAGAAAAGAGCTTGGAAATGAGGTTTTTATGAAACGAACATATAAATTTGGCTGGATCATTTTGATCGCACTGATTCCGCTGTTGCCATTATCGGGCTGGAATTACAGCATTGATGTCAGCGATGTCGGTTTTAATCTGAATCAGTATCGTTTTTGTTTTACAGATATGGACAGTACTTATCTTCCTTTGTTTCTGACGAATATTTTAGGCGGCTGTCTGTTAAGATTATTTGAAGTGCTGCATATACCGGCATATATCGGTATGGAGGCTGCATGGGCAGCAGTCTGTTTTTATCTTTGCTTCTTATCTTACCGGCTCTATGTAAGATATCGCAGGGATACATTGATACTTCCGGCACTTGCGTTTGCTATGGTGTTTGCAAAATGTAATTTTCATTTCTTTATTTATAATACGGCAGTTGCATTTATGGCACTGACGGGATTGTATTTTCTCATCCGGGCGGTCAATGATAAAAAGTCATGGATGCTCTTTTTTGCAGCAGCATTTTTTATGCTGGCTTCTTTCTGCAAGATATCTTCCCTATTGCAATTTGCTGTATTTGCAGTTCTTTTTTATGATCTTTATCGGAAAAAGGATGTGGCATATTTTGTACGTCAGGTGTTATGGTGCGTGGCAGGTGTTTTGTGCAGTTTTGCAGCAGGACTTGTGCTCATGTACAAAACATGTGGGATCAGCACTTATTTTCAGATGGTTGCAGACATGTTTCTCTATGCGGGAAACTCAAATGACGGACATACAATCGGCAACATGGTGGTGATCAATTTCAAGGGAACTGTGCGTGGAATGTTGTTACTTGCCGTGATCTATGTTATTTATCTGGCAGCAGCAAAAATAAAAAGGCTTGCGCCGGTTATTGGATATGGTATGATCGCTGTGGCAGTGCTTTTGCTGGCAGGAGCAGTTTTAGGCGCAGATCAGATTGCAGGATTATCGATCCTGTACCGTGTGCTTGGAGATTATCTGAATGCAGTTGCAGTGATAAAAGCCATGATGTATGTATGTGCAGTTCTGATCTTAAGAGACAAAGAAACTTCGGAAGAATTTAAAATACTTACATTAGCATCCTGTGCGCTTGCAGTCCTGATGCCGATCGGTTCAAATGTGGGAATCACACATCTGTGTAATGAAGCGTTTTATATTCTGCCATATATTTTGATCTGTGCTGGAGAGAAAATCAGAAAGTCAGAGAACAATAGAAAAATTGTTGTGATTATATTCACAATATGGTGCGTGATATTAACTGCGTCACAGAGTCTATATATGACAAAGGCATACGTAAGAGATAAAGAACAAAAGCAGCAGTTTACACTTGATGAACTGCGTGGCATCAGGTATGATACAGCTATTGTCCTGCCAATGGAAGAAGTGGTAAACTTTATAAAATCATATGGCGGGGAAAGCGATAAAATGGTTGCCTGTGGTGCAATTCCGATATTACATTATCTGACAGGAAGAGCACCATATATTACAGGCTGCGGCGGCTGGATCGAGACAGATTATGTCACGGCAGAAGAGATAAAACAGCAGCTTGATGCATCGGCAGAGTCAGACAGCGGCGGAAAAACAATGCCGCTTGTGGTTTTTAATAAAACAGCGCTTGACAAACCGTCGGAAAAGACGGACGTGGTTTTGTCATTTGTAAAGAAATATTCTTACCAGCAGGTATTTGAAAATGAAGAATATAAAGTGTATGCAAAGAAAAATTGAAGTATATGGGCAGTTGAACCACCGGATATTACAGAAAAGTATGAGGTAACAGAGAAATGATAGCAGTAAAAATTGGAGACGGCATGGGTAACCAGCTGTTTAATTATGCCTGCGGCTATGCCCAGGCAAGGCGGGAGAACGATTCACTGCTTCTTGATATTTCGGAATGTGATAATTCCACTCTGCGGGATTTTGAGCTTGACAAGTTTCATCTGAAATATGATAAAAAGGAATCATTTCCAAATCATAATTTAGGTCAGAAGATTTACAAGAACATAAGACGTGCGTTAAAATATCATGTGATCAAAGAACGCGAGGTGTATCATAACCGTGGCCACCGTTATGATGTGAATGATATTGATCCGGGAGTATATAAGAAAAAATTTATACGTGATAAATATCTGTATGGTTATTGGCAGCATCTTGCTTATTTTGAAGAATATTTAGACGAGATCACTGCGATGATGACGCCGGCTTATGAGCAGAGTGAGACAGTGAAAAAGTTACAGGAAGAGTTCAAAAAGATGCCAACCTGCGCCGTGCACGTCAGAGGCGGGGATATCATGGGACCTGCCGGTATTTATTTTAAACATGCCATAGAGCGGATGGAACAGGAAAAACCGGGTGTGCGGTATATCGTGTTTACCAATGATATGGAGCGTGCAAGGGAAGCACTTGCCTCCATATTAGAAAGTCAGAAACAGGAAGCAGGCGGGGATCAGCTGAAAAATGAAGTGTGTCAGATGGAAAACAGGCTGAAGTTTGTCACGCAGCTTGGAAAATTTTCTGACGTGGACGAATTTTTCCTGATGGCAGCATGCCAGAACCAGATATTGTCAAACAGTACATTTTCGACATGGGCAGCTTATCTGAATCAGAATCCGGATAAGACGGTCATTATGCCGGATGATCTTTTAAGTGAGCGGATGTGTCAGAAAAACTGGATAATTTTAAAATAAGAAAGGCAAAAGAATGAAAGATTTGGTAAAAAGTGTATTAAAAGTTTTTGACGGAAAACAGAAGCGGAAACTTGTCGGAATGATGTTTCTGATACTGATCAATTCCGGCGTCAGCCTGCTTGGTGTTTCTGTGTTATCCCCGTTTATCACAGCGGTAATGAATCCGGAACAGTTATTAAAAAATGATATCATACGTTCTGTTTATGATGGATTTCATATGCAGAATACAAATCAGCTGATCACATTTTTATGTGTGCTGATCATTATTGTGTATATTGCCAAAAATGCATTTATTATTTTCATCAATAATATGCTGTATTGTTTTTCCTATTATGGAAAGCGCGAGATGCAGGATCGTATGATGAAATATTATATCAGCAGGGATTATACATTTTTTCTGAATCATAACAGTGCAGAGCTGATGCGTGATATCAATACAGATCCGGAAATGTTTTATGCGGCGGTATTAAATATGCTTCAGCTTATGTCAGAGCTCTGTGTCAGCCTGATCTTAGTCGGATATCTACTGGTAAAAGATGCCCTGCTTACTTTAGGTGTTGCATTTGCAATGGTTATTATGGTGTTTATCTTTATGAAAAAACTGCGCCGTACCTTAGCGCGTTTCGGTGATGACAGAAGAAAATACAATGCCAATATCTTACAGTGCATGCAGCAGGCGTTTGGTGGCATCAAAGAGATCAAGATTGCAAACCGTGAGGCATATTTTGAAGGGGAATTTGTAAAGCAGAACGGTCTTTATACGTATGTGATCAAACAGAACTCTTTCTTAAGTTCCATTCCAAAGCCGATCATGGAAGCACTCTGCATCACAGGACTGATGGCAGCGATCGTTGTCCGTATCAATGCAACTTCCACAAGCCCGGAGCAGTTTGTCGGAACACTTGCGGTGTTTGCAGCGGCAGCATTTGCCCTGCTTCCTTCGGCAAATAAAATGTCAGAATATTTAGGATCGATCATCCATAATGGTGTCGTGATCCACAAGATCGGCGAGGAGTACGCAGCGATCCGTGACATGGAGATCCAGACAGAAAAAGAAGAAAACTACAAAAAAGTAACCTTGGACAAAGAAATCAAAGTCGAAGACATGACCTTCCATTACCCGGACACAGAGGATGCTGTATTATCCCATGTAAATGTGACAATTCCAAAGAACAAGTCCGTTGCATTTATTGGACCATCCGGTGCAGGAAAGACCACGATGGTCGATCTGATCCTTGGAGTTTTAAAACCACAGGCAGGAAAAATCACGGTAGATGGAATGGATATCAAAGAATCTTATCGTGGATGGCATGACAAAATCGGTTATATTCCGCAGACAATCTATATGTTAGACGATACGATCCGCAACAATATTGCATTTGGAAGGACAGAAGGCATTGATGATGCAGATATCTGGGAAGCCTTAAAACAGGCGCAGCTGGATGAATTTGTGAAGTCACTGGATGAAGGGCTTGATACAATGATCGGAGAAGCAGGTGTCCGCTTATCCGGTGGACAGCGTCAGCGTATCGGTATTGCGCGGGCACTTTACCGCAGACCGGAAGTGCTTGTCCTTGACGAGGCAACTTCCGCACTGGATACGGAAACAGAGGCTGCTGTCATGGAAGCAATCGACAGCCTGCAGGGAAAAATGACAATGCTTATCATTGCACACCGTCTGTCTACCATTAAAAACTGTGATATGGTATATCAGGTAGAGGGCGGAAGTGTGACAAGGAAAGAAAAGGAAAGCGTATGAGTAGTGAACCGATGATAATTATAGAACCGTGTGCAGGGCTTGGAAACAGGCTGCTTGGTTTAGGATCTGCCTATGCAGTGGCAAAGAAATTAGACCGTAAACTGGTCGTGATGTGGAAACGTGAAGTCGGATGCAATATCCGTTTTCAGGAATTATTTGATCTGCCGTTTGAAGTCGTTGAGATCAGTGAGAATGGTCTCAAAAAAGAGCCGGTAGCACAGATACTTGGAGACCGTGCCAAAAAGAAATGGAGAAATTCGGCAGACCGTTTTCTGGAGTGTGATGAGGTGGAAAAAATCAAAGAGCGGGAAGGATATGAGGGATTATTCCGCCTGATCGAACAGACTCCGGTTATTTATTTAAAGGCATTTGGACCGATCTGCGAAGTTACAGCAGAGAGTTATTCCTTTGTAAAACCAAGTAAAAATATTGAAGAAAAGGGTGCATATCTGTTCCGGGAACTGACCGGGCAATGCGTGGGGGTACATGTCAGAAGAACCGATCATACGGAGGCGATCGCAAACAGTCCGCTGGCACTCTTTGCCGAACGAATGAAAAAAGAACTGGAAACAGCAGCAGACACCAGCTTTTTTGTAGCAACCGATGATAAAGAAGTGCGCAGGGAGTTAAAAGAATTACTGCCGGACGCAAAACTGATTTTCCCACAGTCGGATGTGATCGACCGCGATTCGAAAGAGGGAATTGAGGAGGCATTTATTGAAATGCTTGCGTTGTCAAAGTGCAGAAAGATTTTAGGAAGTTATAATAGTACATTCAGTTTACTGCCATCGTATATTGGTAATATACCGCTTGAGACGGTGCACAAGTAAATGCGGGAATGTTTTTGACAAAGATACTGTCATTTAGAAAAGACAGTGCAGGGACGGAGAAAATATGGAACTTACGACATGCAATATTTTAGGTCTTGATATCCTTGTGACGGATATGAAAAAGACCATAAATCTGATCGAGCAGAATATAGAGCAGTTGAGAGGGCAGTATATCTGTGTGGGAAACGTGCATACGACAGTGATGGCGCACGATGATCCGCAGTATCATACTGTACAGGCAGGTGCGGCATTTGTCCTGCCGGATGGCGGACCACTTTCCGGTTACAGCAGGAAACACGGATTCCCGGATGCAGAGCGTGTGACAGGACCGGATCTGATGCTTGCATTATTTGCACGCGATAACGGACTGAAACATTATTTTTACGGAAGCAGTGAAGAGACGCTTTCACTGTTAAAAGAAAAACTGACGGAAAAATATCCGCATCTGCAGATTGCGGGAATGGTATCGCCGCCATTTCGTGAATTATCCGAAGAGGAGGATAAAGAAATGGTGGGTAAGATCAATGCGTCCGGAGCAGATATTATCTGGGTGGGATTAGGTGCTCCGAAACAGGAAAAGTGGATGTATGCACACAAAGACCGTGTCAATGGCGTGATGATCGGTGTTGGAGCCGGATTTGATTATCATGCAGGAAATATTAAGCGTGCACCGGGCTGGATGCAGAAATTAAGTTTAGAATGGCTGTATCGTCTCATGCAGGATCCGAAGAGACTGTTTAAACGCTATCTGGTAACCAATACACGTTATCTGTGGCTGATTCACCGGAAATAGTTGTGAAATATAAATTTGAGATATAAAAGTATGGAATTGTTACAATTTTTGTAACTATACAAGAATGGAGATCAGTGTGAAAAATGGAATTTTTCGCACACGGGAATGGAGAGTAGTATGTGTGGAATTTACGGTGTAGTCAATAAAAAGATAGACCGGGAACTGGCAATGAAATGTTTAAATACGATGATCCATCGTGGACCAGATGGCTATGGATTGTGGCAGGAGGACGGTGTGACATTAGGACACCGCAGACTGTCGATCCTAGATCTTTCAAATGCCGGGAGTCAGCCGATGTCCTATGCCAATGAACGTTACTGGATGACATTTAACGGTGAGATCTATAACTTTATCGAGATCAGGGACGAATTGCAGAAAAAAGGATATACATTCCGCAGTGCCAGTGATTCCGAGGTGATCATGGCTTCATTCTGCGAGTGGGGTGAAGCATGCGTAGACCGTTTCAATGGCATGTGGACATTTGCTATCTGGGATAAACAGACAAAACAGCTTTTTATTTCCAGAGACCGTTTCGGGGTAAAACCGTTATTTTATGCTGAACTGCCGGATGGCGGTTTTGCATTTGCATCGGAGATGAAAGTTATTCTGCCGTTACTTCCGAAAGTGGAGGCAAATAAGCCGATGTTTGACCGTTATTTTGCGGACAACCATTATGAATCACAGCCGGAGTGTCTGATCCGTGGAATCAAACGTTTCCCGGCGGGGCACAATGCATGGGTAAAAGATGGGAAAATCATCCTGAAGCGTTACTGGAATACCTTAGACCATCTGATCTGTGTACCGGATTCCTATGAGGAGCAGGTAGAGCAGTTTCGTGAGCTGTTTTTAGATGCCTGCAAGATCCGTATGAGAAGTGACGTGACACTTGGTACCGGACTTTCCGGTGGTCTTGACTCCTCTGCTGTCATCTGTGCGATGTCTTATATTTCAAAGAATATGACAGATGAACGCACCAACAATGACTGGCAGCACGCCTATGTGGCATGTTTTCCGGGAACAGCACAGGATGAGACAAAATATGCAAAACAGGTTACGGATTTTCTTGGAATCAGCCACACCTTTATGAATATCGATTCCGCAGTGTCTGAGCGTGAGTTTTTGCGGCAGCTATACTGTTTCGAGGAACTCTGGGGCAATCCGCAGGTGCCGATGATGGAACTTTACAAGAAAGAGAGAGAACTTGGAACCACAGTTTCCCTTGATGGGCATGCAGCGGACGAACTGTTTGCGGGATATGGGTTTGACGTATTAAAAGCGTACCCGGATGCAAAGACAAAAGAAGAGATCGACATGATCACGACTGCATATCTAAATCAGGATGCGGAAGATGGAGTGAGTCAGCAGTCTGCTGCATTTAAAAAGCAGAGAAATAAACTCTATCGCGAGTATATGCTGAAATATCATGCCAAAAAACTGCTCGGCAGGGAGACTGTAAAGAGTGCATATTCGGATCATCCCAACTGGAACCAACTGGATAATCTCAATAAAACATTATTTGTTTCCACACATGAGACGATCCTGCCGACACTTTTACGTAACTATGACAGGGACAGTATGGCAGCCGGAGTTGAGATCCGTATGCCGTTTCTGGATTACCGGATCGTGGAATTTGCATTTTCCATTGGCTGGCGTTCAAAACTTCATGGCGGTTTTTCAAAATCGATCGTCCGTGATGCAGGTGCGTCTTTTATGCCAAAAGAGATTGCTTACCGCCGTACCAAGCTGGGATTTAATGCACCGATCCTTGACTGGATGCGTGGACCATACCGGGAGTTTTTTGAAGATACTGTGGCATCGGCAGATTTTGCAAACTGCAGCCTGATCGATGATCCCGCAAAAGTGCGCAGTGACCTTTCCGATTTTCTTGCAGGTAAAAATGCTACGTTTCATCAGGCGGCAGATATCTGGAACAGGATTCAGCCGTATCTGTGGGAGCGTGCACTGATCAAACAGGATTGGATACAGGAGTAAACAATGAAACGATATCAATATCTGGATGTGGCAAGGGGATTTGGACTTTTACTTGTCATCATTTCACATAGCTGCGGACTGAGCCGCTTTCTGATCAATTATTATATTCCGCTGTTTTTTGTGGTGTCGGGATATATTTATAAAGAAGGCAGAAGTTATAAAGAAAATATTTCTCACAAGGCAAAGCGCCTTTTGATACCATATTTTGGTTACAGTGCAGTACTTTTAGTAATCTATGCGTTAATGGGAAGGACATTTGCAGAGACAAAAGAGTCTGTATTTGGGATACTTTATTCCAGATACTGCCTATATGATACAACCGTTGTAACAGATAACGTTTACCTGTTTACGGTGGCAAATGGTGCGATGTGGTATCTGACAGCATTTTTTGCAGCAAGTCTTGTGTATCATCTGGTGATCGACCGCTGCCTTGCGGATAAGAAGTTCCTGATCGGTACGCTGATCGTTTTAACTGCGATCACCATGGCACTTGCTGACATTCCGGTACTCCTTCCGTGGAGCATTGATCTTGCCTGTGTTGGAACCCTCTTCATGATCGCAGGAACCCTGCTCGGCAGAACGCAGTTTTTCGAAAAGAAATGGAACATTCCACTGATCGTGGCAGTTCTTGTTATCTACATCCTGACAAGCTGCCTTGATCCTGGTATTAACATGTCCATCCGCGAATACGGCATCTACGGAGCGCTCAGTGTACCATTCTTTATCATTGTAGGACTTACGGGCTCACTGCTCTGCATCTGGTTTGGAAAACTGATCGAAAACACCGCCCCAGGCAGATTCATCGCCTACGTCGGAAAAAATACGATCTTCCTGCTCGCCTTCCACATATTTGCCTTAGAAGTTGTTGAGCGTATCGCATCAAAATTCATCACAATCCCTGCACCGGGCGGCGCAGCAGTACCATTCGTACTGTATCACGCACTGCGCATCACAGTTGCAGTCTTAGGATGTCTTGCAGCTTCGGAATTATTGAACCGCATAAAAAAAAGCCTGCAGCAGAAGAATGTATAGAGTTTGTTCGCATTAAACCGTCTGCAGCAGAAGAATGTATAGAGCCAGTTCGCATTAAACCGCCTGCGCCGGAAGAATGTATAGAGCCAGTTTGTATTAAACTGTCTGCAGCAGAAGAATGTATAGAGTCCGTTCACATTAAACAGCCTGCGCCGAAAAATCAGGTAGAGATAGGTCGCGTTGAAACGCCTGTTGAAATATGACAATATAGCCAGATGGGTGGGAGAGTTTTAAAAGAAGGTGCTGGGGAGCCGCCGGTCCTTAGGGAGCGTATTTTGCTCCCTTAGTACCGTTGCGAGCGACACGCAGCGCAAGCGTGCCTTCTTATAAAACCCTCCCGCCCACCTGGCTTTTGTAATCCTACCCAGGCGTTTCCCCGCGTCCGAGCCACCCACTTCTACCAGCGTTTCCGGTACTCTGATGCCGTACACCCCTCCATCTTCCGGAACACCTTATTAAAATAACTCGCATCATCAATGCCGCAAAGGTGCGCAATCTCTTCAATGGAAGAATTGCTGTACCGGAGCAGTTCCTTGGCATTATTGATCTTTTTTGCCAGGACATACTGGATGATCGTCGTTCCAAATTCTTTTTTAAATTCCCGTGAAAGATAATATTTACTGATAAAAAACTGTTCTGCGAGCTGGTCTAAGGAGATATTTTCCGTATAATGATCGTCCAGATAGTGCAGAATTGTTTTGAGTTTATCTGAGAGCAGCTCATTTTTTTCGTTGGACTCGGTACAGATGAGCGTTAAAATATGAATGATCTGCTGGGCAGTCAAAAGATCGGTGTCATCGGTTGGTTCTTCGTTGTAACGGATGATATTCTCTATCGAGGTAATCAGTTCTGTGAAATGAGCAGAGCGGAAATGCCAGTTATGGTGCTCCCTGAAATAGGTATAATATGCTTTGACCTGGGGACCGTTGAAATGAATCCAGAGCAGTTCCCAGGGGTCTTCATCCGTACTTATGTGGGTGTATTCTCCAGAACAGTCGAGAAAAAAACAGTCCCCTGTGTGGGCAGTCCTAGAGATCATACCACCCTCGGATAATGGTTCCCGATAGGTGACTTCGCCACTGCCGGAGAGCACGACAAAAAACAGGTAGGAATTAAGCTCACTGCGTCGGCTTAAGTGTGATTTCAGACTTTTTAAATAGCCGGCTTCCTGTATATAAAAGAAGTTCTGGCGGGTAAATGCAGAGGGAGTATTGATGACGCTTCGCGTATTTGTAACTTCGGAGGTTTTGTATTTTTCAAAAAATAATTTTTTCATAGCAATATAATACTATTTTAGACCAATATATTCAATTGTAAAATGCAAAAAATTAGATTAATCTATACAACGGCTTAAAAATTTGATATTAGCAAAATAATTATAGAATTCATAAAAGGAGAGATGAAATGAGTAAAAAAGCATTGATCACAGGTGTAACAGGACAGGATGGAAGCTACCTTGCAGAGCTTCTTTTGGAAAAAGGATATGAAGTACATGGTATGGTACGCCGTTCTTCCGTAGAAAAGAGAGAGCGTATTGACCATTTAGAGGGCAATCCGAACTTTACCGTTCATTATGGAGATCTTTCCGATTCTTTAAGTCTGGTACGTCTGATCGGAAGCATTAAACCGGATGAGATTTATAACCTTGCTGCACAGAGCCATGTTGGTGTCAGCTTTGATGTGCCGGAATATACAGCAGATGTTGTCGCAACCGGAGTACTCCGCGTACTTGAGGCAGTACGAATCTGTGGATTAGAGAAGACCTGCCGTATCTATCAGGCTTCCACATCTGAGTTATACGGGAAAGTAGAAGAGGTTCCACAGCGCGAGACAACACCATTCCACCCATACAGCCCATATGCAGTTGCAAAACAGTACGGTTTCTGGATCGTAAAAGAGTACCGTGAGGCATACAATATGTTCTGCTGCAACGGTATCTTATTTAACCATGAGTCAGAGCGCCGCGGTGAGACTTTCGTAACAAGAAAGATTTCCCTTGCAGCAGCAAGAATCGCTCAGGGCAAACAGGATGTTCTTTACCTTGGAAACTTATCATCCCTGCGTGACTGGGGTTATGCAAAAGATTATGTTGAGTGTATGTGGCTGATCTTACAGAATGAGAAACCGGAAGATTTTGTTATTGCAACCGGCGAGCAGCACTCTGTACGTGAATTCTGTGAGCATGCATTCCGTGAAGCAGGTATTGAATTAGAGTTTAAGGGTGAAGGAATGGATGAAGTCGGAATCGACAAAGCAACCGGAAAAACAGTTATCAAAGTATCACCGGAGTTCTATCGTCCGACCGATGTTGTAAATCTCTGGGGAGATCCGACAAAAGCAAAAACAGAGCTTGGCTGGAATCCGACAAAGACTACTTTTGAGGAACTTGTAAAGATCATGGTAGCTCATGACATGGAGCTTGTAAAAAACGAGAAATAATATATTTGGAGAAAAGTGTGAAAAATAAAATTTTTCACACACAAGTTTGTGCTTGCGCTCAAACTTGTTATGCCTTGAGAAACAGGCAGGAATGGAGAAAAGATCATGGAAAAAGATGCAAAAATATATGTTGCCGGACACAGAGGAATGGTAGGTTCCGCAATTGTCCGTCAGCTTGAAAAAGAAGGATATACAAATATTATCACAAGAACACATAAAGAGTTAGATCTCTGCCGTCAGGATGCTGTTGAGACATTCTTTGCAGAGGAAAAACCGGATTATGTATTCCTTGCAGCCGCAAAAGTAGGCGGTATTATGGCAAACAGCGAAGCACTTGCTGATTTTATGTATGACAATATGGTTCTTGAGATGAATGTGATCCATGAGGCATGGAAAAATGGATGCAAAAAACTGATGTTTTTAGGTTCTTCCTGCATTTATCCGCGTATGGCACCACAGCCGATGAAAGAGAGCTGCCTTCTGACAAGTGAACTGGAGAAAACAAATGAGGCATATGCACTTGCTAAGATCAGTGGCCTGAAATACTGTGAATTTTTAAACCGTCAGTACGGAACCGATTATATTTCCGTAATGCCGACAAACCTTTACGGACCAAACGATAACTATCATCCACAGCACAGCCATGTGCTGCCGGCATTGATCCGCCGTTTCCATGAGGCAAAAGAGGCAGGATTAAAAGAAGTAACCTGCTGGGGAACCGGTACACCGCTTCGTGAGTTTCTTTATGTAGATGATCTTGCAGATGCCTGTGTATATCTGATGAACCATTACAGTGGAAATGAGACTGTAAACCTTGGTACCGGCAAAGAGCTGACCATCAAAGAACTGACAGAACTGGTAGCGAAAGTAGTCGGATTTGAGGGTGAGATCAAATGGGATACTACAAAACCGGACGGAACACCGAGAAAACTTCTTGATGTAAGCAAATTAGAAGGACTCGGATGGAAGTATAAAACAGAGTTAGAGGAAGGAATCCGTCTGACTTATGACGATTTCCTGCACAATCCAATGCGTGCAGAACGCTAAGAGAGCAATGTGAAAAATAAGATTTTTCACATGCAAGATTTGCGCTTACGCACAAACTTGAGATGCAAATAAAAACGTTGTTTTTATTGAAAGACAGCGCAAGAATGGAGAATAACATGTATATTGTTTTATTATCAGGCGGTTCCGGAAAACGTCTCTGGCCGTTATCAAACGATCTGTGTTCCAAGCAGTATATTAAGTTAATGAATCCGGATGAAGCAGAACATTCGGCTAGTACGGAAAAATGTTCCATGTTACAGCGGGTGTTCGGGCAGCTTAAGGCGGCATCACTTTCTGAGAATACGATCGTGTGTGCCAGCGATTCCCAGGTGGAACTCATTGAAAGCCAGTTAGACGGACAGGCAGAAGTTGCTGTTGAGCCGATGCGCCGGAACACATTCCCGGCTGTCATGTTGTCCTGTGCATATCTGCTATCAAACAAGGGGGCAAAACCGGATGATGTGGTCGCATTTCTTCCGGTAGATCCGTACACCACGGTAGAGTTTTTTTATAAGATCAAATCTTTAGGTGAGTATATCGAAAAACAGGATGGTGTGATCGGACTGCTTGGCGGAGTACCGACATATCCATCTACCAAATATGGATATATCGTTCCTGAAAAAAATGAGTCTGAGCCGTTTGCGGTAAAAGGATTCCGCGAAAAACCGGATGAAGCAACTGCACAGGAACTTGTGGACATGGGTGCACTCTGGAATTGTGGTGTGTTCTGTTTCAAATTAAATATGGCTGCACAGTGGCTGGAAAAATACGGTGTTACGACAAACTATGATGAGATGGTTACCGATTACGAAAAACTGCCGAAACAGAGTTTTGACTATGAAGTGTTAGAACACTGGAAAAACATTGTTGCGGTTCAATACGATGGGATCTGGAAAGATCTTGGAACATGGAATACCCTGACTGAGGAGATGAACGAGCAGAGTATTGGAGATGTGACCTGGGACAAGACCTGTGAAAACAGCCATGCCATCAATGTGCTCGGTGTTCCGATGGTAGTCATGGGTGCGAAAAATATGGTGATCGTTGCCTCACATGATGGTATTTTAGTGGCAGATAAACATCAGAGCTCCTATATCAAAGACTGCCTTGAAAATATCCCGGATGAATCCAGATTTGAGGAACGCCGCTGGGGTACGATCAAGACGATCGATAACAACGACGAGGATGGAATACACAGTGTAACAAAACGTATTAAGATCCTGGCAGGAAAGACGATGCCATATCATACACATGCGAGACATACAGAGACGATCACCGTTATTTCCGGTATGGGAAAACTTATTCTCGAGGGAACAGAGGTAGATCTGCTTGCAGGTTCTACGGTAAGCATTGCATCCGGAAAGAAACATTCCATCAAGGCTCTCGGTTCGGATCTGCGTCTGATCGAAGTAAGTCTCGGTGTTACCTGTGATGATGAGCAGGTTCTAGGCTAAAAGTAGTTACTGTTCACAGGCAGGCATTTTCTGAACTGAAAATGCCGTATGATACAGTGGGGGCAGCAGATTTTGCCGATTTGGAATGCGAAGCATCGGCAAAATCCGTTACTGGAACGAGGTACGAGTGAACAGTAACTAAAAGTATGAAGATTATCTGAATAAAAAAGATAAATGTAGCATTTTGGCTAAAAATGTTTTATAATTAAAAATGTATATACGTCTTTCTTTGAAAAACAGGAGATTTATAAACAGAATCTCTGGTATCAGGAAAAACATAAAAAAATAAAAAAAATATTGAAAACGGCATAAAAAGATGATATGTTGTTTACGGACGTAGTAATCACTGCGCGAGAAGAAAGGAGATTGGTTCATGGATACGAACGATATTTCAGCATGCGAAAGACTTGTCATGAAAGTTATCTGGGATTCCACTGAGGATCTGGCATTACAGGATATCATGAACAGAGTAAATCAGGAGAACGGAAAAAGCTGGAAGCCACAGACGGTTTCTACTTTTCTGGCAAGACTGGTTAAGAAATCATTTTTAACAGTTTACCGCAAGGGAAGATATTCATTCTATCAGCCTGCAGTAAGCAAAGAAGATTTCTGGAAAGCAACCGTACAGGAGAACGCAAGATACTTTGATAAGGGAGATATGGCTGCATTTGCATGCCACCTTTGCGAAGATGCACTTACTAAGGAAGAGATTCAGGTACTCAAGAAAAAATTAGATGAACTTAATTAGTCAGATATTTTTGATTATCCTGATCGCCTGTTTTACAGGTACGGTCAGTCTGGGGTTCTGGAAGTTATTTCAGCCATTATTACTGAAACTGGACCCCAGATTGATATATGTGACATTACGGTTTGTATGCATGATGTATATAGTTCCGTTTGGATATCTGATCGTCAGACTGACATGGCGGGGATATCTGCGGGCAGATAGCATATGGAAACCTAATTTTGAGATGGCAGGAGACATGGATCTCGTGTTTGGAATAGCCGGGATCATCTGGCTGATATTCCTGATCAAAAATGTCGCAGATGGCGTGATTGAATTTATCCGCTGGAAAAGACTCTGCAGATATAGGATACCTGTGGCAGATGAGCAGGTTTTAGCAGAGTTTTCGAAAGTAAAAAATATGCTCCATATCCATCGGAAGATAGGACTTTACTATAGTAATTCCATTCAGAGTCCAATGGTGACAGGAGTATTCCAATACAATATCTTATTACCGAAGGATCACTACAGTAAAGAAGAACTGACGGTGATCTTTTGTCATGAATTGGTACATTGTAAGCATAATGACCCTTTCTTTAAAATTTGCAGCATTTATATCGGTGCGATGCAGCATATGACCTCCGGAGCAAAACATATTCTGTCATGGATCAATGAGTGGAGTGAGTGTGCCTGTGATGTATCGGCAGTCTGTGCATTGCGTGATGTGACAACGCCCAAACGTTATTTTGAAGTGATCGTAGATCTGATGGAACGTATGCCGGAGGATTCAAAGCCGGATTATATTTTTTCTACCCTATATGAGAGCCAACAGAGTTTGGAAAGGAGAATAGAGTATATGAAAAAATATGTGAAAGCCAGAAGAGGGGCAAAAATATCAGCATTTGCATTATCATTTTTGTTTGTGGTAACATCAATAACTACGACTTATGCAGCAAGTTACGGAGTAGCGGGTGTGCATGACGAATTGTATCAGGAGGCAGAAGGAACACAGGGTGAGTTATCTGAGACACCGGAATTAAAAGAGGTATTTGTTCCGGCATCTGAGAATAACGACTATTCCCGTATCAAATATGCAAGACCGGATCTCAGTCCGGTAGCACCTATACTCAGTTCCGGTGAAATGGCGACTTTTAACTGGACGGTAGAGCCTGGAACACGTTACTGTTCCGGTAAATTTAAAGTGTCAAGCGGGCAGAAGATAGCACTTTCCGCTTCAATAGCACCGGGTACACAGACCTGTTGGATCGGTATCATGGATCCCCACAATAATGTGCGTTATGTAGAGGGAAAAAGTGCATTATCACATACGTTTTCTATTTCTGAAACCGGAAAATACCGTGTGTTTGTGCAGAACCGTGGAACAAAGAATGTAACATCAAGTGGAAGTTATTATTTCCAGTAGAAGATTCATAATATAAAAAGAAAGAGGTGAAACACCTCTTATCTTTTACAACAATATCACTACAACTGAAATCGACGTTTGATAACAATTTACATCGAAAAAATATGATCGGACGAAATCCGGGAGATCTTATCAGACTATTTCAAAGTAACAGAATTAGGAGCGGTAGAAAAATCAAATACCGTTCCTTTTTTCTGCAGAAAAGCTTTTAGGGAACTGGCAGGAAAATCAGGATTTTCCGTGATGGAGGACGGTGCGTCAATAAAAGCGCAGGCTGCACCTGCTGCCTCATAAAATTCATCCGAGAATGACCAGTTTCCATGATGACCGGTCTGGATATAATCACAGGAAATGTCATCCCGGTAAGTACTTAGAAGATAGTCATTCATATCGTATTTGATATCAGAACAGAATAACATGCTGTTTGTCGTACCGCTGATCTTAAAAAGCAAAGAAGCATTGTTCTGGTAGTCTTTTTCATCTCCTATATTGGAAATTACGGAGTCATCCCATGCATTAAAAACAGAGAGAGTCAGATCACCGGCAAGTGCGATATTATCGCCGCGTTTTAAATGAGTGACATTGCCGGCATCTTTTGTCAGGGCATGGAACGTCTCCATGACTGTGATATCATCATAGGGTTCACCGGCAGCTTCGATAAAATCATAATCAAAACCATTGTCGTAAATAGCTTTTATGGTAATATCTCCCGGATTGGAATAAATGACATTAAATGCACCGGCATGATCCTGGTGTGGATGGGAAATGATCCATGCGTCCACGGTGTTGTTATGTTCTGCGATCACATTCCGGACAGCGTCGGCATTGCCTGCCCAGCCTCCATCGATGATGATTAAGGTGTCATTGTTTGTGATCGTATAAAAGGTACCCTGAACGCCGGTTGCATCTGCATATTGTGTGATAAGATATTCGGTATCGGGATCAGGTATGTGTCCGGTGGAGTCCATACGGCCTTTCTGGTAGGAAAACCATGCAGCAAGACCGATCAGCAGGGTAAATAAGATTAAAAGCAGTGTACTTAAGTATATTCTTTTTTTCATAAATGCTCCATTCCAAGATTGTTTTTTTCTTTCTACATTAGCAAAAAAATGTGCTGTTGTAAATTGTACAGATTGGTTAAAATCTCAAACTTGCATGATATTACAGAAAATGGTACTATAAAACAATATGGAGTATTTTTGACTTTTAAATGGAAAGGCAGGAGAAATACGATGAAAATTGCAATCGCGGGAACAGGATATGTTGGTTTATCAAATGCGATTTTATTGGCGCAGCATCATGAGGTGACTGCAGTAGATATTATAAAAGAAAAGGTGGAGATGATCAATCAGCGCAGATCACCGCTTGTGGATCGTGAGATTGAGGATTATCTTGCAAATGCAAAACTTGACCTGACTGCGACGTGCGATGGTGTGCATGCATATGCAAATGCAGATTATGTTATTATCTCAACACCGACGAATTATGATGAAAAGAAAAATTATTTTGATACATCATCCGTAGAAGAAGTATTAGAGCTGGTTTTAAAAGTGAATCCGCATGCTGTGATCGTTATCAAATCCACGATCCCGGTCGGCTATACACAGTCTGTATGTGAGAAATACCACACAGACCGTATCCTTTTTTCACCGGAGTTTCTGCGGGAAGGACAGGCATTAAAAGATAATCTGTATCCGTCAAGGATTATCGTCGGTTCAAAAGAAGGAAGCAGCGAGATGAAAAAGGCAGCGGAGACGTTTGCACATCTGCTGCAGGAAGGGGCGATCAAAGAGGATATCCCGACACTTATGACAAATCTCACAGAAGCAGAGGCAGTAAAACTTTTTGCAAACACATATCTTGCGCTCCGCGTTTCTTTTTTCAATGAACTTGATACGTTTGCGGCAATGAAAGGACTTGATGCGAAACAGATCATTGAGGGAATCGGACTCGATCCGAGAATCGGAATGCAGTATAACAATCCTTCTTTTGGATATGGTGGTTATTGTCTGCCGAAAGATACCAAGCAGCTGTTAGCAAACTATGACAATGTACCGAATAACATCGTCGGTGCGATCGTAGATGCCAATCGTACGAGAAAAGATTTTATCGCAGAGCAGATCCTTGAGAAAAATCCGGATACAGTTGGTATTTACCGCCTTGCAATGAAAGCAAATTCGGATAATTACAGACAGAGCTCTATTTTAGGTGTAATGGAGCGTATTCGTGCAAAGGGTGTAAATATTGTCATTTTTGATCCGTCATTAAAAACAGATACGTTTGAAAATTCCAAAGTGATCCGTGATTTTAATGAATTTTGCAGCATGAGTGATGTGATCGTGGCAAACCGTATGGATGCAATGTTATCAGATGTAAAAGAAAAAGTGTATACGAGAGACATTTATTTCAGAGACTGATTGGAAGGACTGCATATGGATACACATAAATTTTTTGTGGAGAAACTCAGATTTCATCTGAATGAGCCGGATATGCTTGTGTTAGTCGGCTGGTTTTATGACGGAAAAGCCGCCGGCAGAGAGGTTATGGCTTATCTGGATGGTGAAAAACTGCCGGTTACCCTTACAGTAAACAAAGGTGCTGAGGTTCGCCAGAAATACCTTGGAACGATCAATGAGATCAATGAGGAAGTCGTAGGAATCGTGACACTGCCAAAAGACTGGCGTGAAAGAAAGAAATTTGAGATTTTTACGGATGATGGGGAAAAGAAAAAAAGAGCGTATGCCGTTTCAACAAAAAAACTGCGCGTGCGGGAGAGCAGACTGGAATATTATATTGAAAACTGTCACCGTGATGAGGATACTGTAACTGTGACCGGCTGGTGTATGGGAGCAGGGGAAGTGAATCTTTATCTGCTGGATCAGCGCAGACAGAAACTTCAGGTAAAAACGGATCATTATTTCAGAAAAGATCTTCTTTCGGTATTCCCGGAATGTGACACGCAGGCAAAACCAGGGTTTATGATCCAGGCGTCGGTGAAAAGACAGGTGGATGATAAAAAGTTTTTCCTTGAAATGCGAAATGCAGAACATTATTCCCGCACCCGGTTAAGAAAGTGGGATGATGGCGGCAGATGGCAGTATGTTCTGGAAAAATCACAGGATGCATTCCGCTATTTAGAACGTAACGGACTGGCTGCAACGATTCATAAGATCGAGACGAAATTAGCGGGCAGATCGGAGACATCCTATGATGCGTGGTGCAAAAAATACGATGCAGGTAAAGAAGAACTTGACGAACAGAGAAAACATGTATTTTCTTATCAGCCGCTATTTTCCATCGTTGTACCGTTATACCGGACAAAACCGGAATATTTACAGGAAATGATCGAATCGGTGCAGGCACAGACTTATGGCAACTGGCAGTTATGCTTAGCAGACGGCAGTCTCTCCGGGGATGATGAGGACAGACAGAAGGATTCCTTTGTGACGGAGCTGACACCGGTTTTAGAGAAATATGCAAAGGCGGATGCAAGGATCACTTTTACGACGCTTCAAAAGAACCTCGGTATTTCCGGCAATACGAACGCAGCACTTGCAATGGCAGCAGGTGATTATATTGTTCTGGCAGATCATGATGATATTGTTCCTGCAAATGCACTTTATGAGCTGGCAGATGCCCTGAATCAGGATCAGAGTATTGATGTTTTATATTCGGATGAAGATAAGATCAGCATGGATGGAAAAAAGCGGTTTGAACCTCATTTTAAACCGGATTTTGATCTGGATCTTCTGTGCAGTGTCAATTATATCTGCCATCTGTTTGCAGCAAAGAAGGAACTTGTGGATATGACAGGTGGATTTTGCAGTGAATATGACGGGGCGCAGGATCTTGACTTTATATTAAAATGTTGTGAGAATGCGAAAAATATCAGACATATTCCAAAGATTTTGTATCACTGGAGATGTCATATGCAGTCTACGGCTGCAAATCCGGAGAGCAAGCTGTACGCTTTTGAGGCAGGAAGACGCGCGATAGAGGCACATTATGACAGGATGGAAATTCCTGCAACTGTGGAGAATGCAGCATTTTACGGGATGTACCGGACAAAATATGACTGGAAGGAAAAACCTCTGGTATCGGTCATTATTCCGAATAAAGATCATAAGAAAGACCTTGAAAAATGTATGAATTCTATCCTCGGAAAAAACACGTATCCGAACATTGAGTTTATTATTGTGGAAAATAACAGTACGGAACAGGAAACCTTTGATTACTACAAAGACCTTGAAGTGATGCATGAAAATGTACATGTCGTTTTCTATGAGGGAGGTTTTAATTATTCAAAGATCAATAATTTCGGCGCAGATGCTGCAAAGGGATCGTATCTGTTGCTCCTCAATAATGATACGGAGATGATCGATGGTGGCGCGGTCAATGAAATGTTAGGCTATTGCATGCGAGAGGATGTCGGGATTGTCGGCGCAAAGTTGTTATATGAGGATGAGACCATACAGCATGCCGGAGTCGTTTTGGGATTTGGAGGAACAGCCGGACACGCATTTATCGGCAAACCGCGGTATGATACCGGTTATTTTGGCAGAATTTTATGTGCACAGGATTATTCGGCTGTAACGGCTGCCTGTATGATGATAAAACGCAGTGTGTTTGATGAAGTCGGTGGACTGACAGAAGAACTTGCAGTTGCATTTAATGATGTGGATTTTTGTCTGAAAGTCAGGAAAGCAGGAAAACTTGTGGTCTACGATCCGTATGCAGAGTGGTTCCATTATGAATCGAAATCCAGAGGATATGAGGATTCACCGGAGAAAGTGGAACGGTTTAATGACGAGGTGGATATACTGCTTCGTTCATGGAGAGAGATCATTGAGCAGGGGGATCCGTATTATAATCCGAATCTGACACTGGATAATTCAGATTTTTCCCTGCGCAGATAGGAAGTAAAAAAGGAGAGAGGCAGAAGTTCCTATGATGAAAGTATTTATTTGCCCGGAATGCGGATGGATGCGTGTTGTATCAAGACGCAAAGACGTGGAGTGCTTTAAATGTGGAAACGAGCAGATGACGCTGGCAAAGGTGGATTTTGATGCATTTACCTCAATGTCGGAGGAGGAACGAAAGGATTACGCAAACGGATGGCTTTATATCCATCAGAAAGCGAAAAAATAAACATGAAATCAATTTTTCAGAAAATAACCATTCAGAAAGTTGTGAAAGGATTACGCTATCTGAAGCATTATGGATGGAAAGAATTTGTGATACGTCTTCAGGAAAAAATGGAGGCGGAAAATGTTCCGTATGAGCCATGGTATGAAAAACATAAGGCAGCAGCGGATCAGCTTGAAAAACAAAAAAAGCAGGCAGAAAAATGGAAAGATGCGCCAAAGATCAGTATTGTGGTGCCGATTTACCGGACACCGGAAACTTTTCTTCGAGGGATGATCGAGTCGGTGCAGGCGCAGACTTATGGAAACTGGCAGTTGTGTCTTGCGGATGGCAGTGGATCTGCGGAGGAAGAAACAGATCTTAGATCATCAGTTGTACAGCGTGTTGCAGCCGAATATGCATCGGCAGATGTACGGATCAGGTATCAGTGTCTTAACAAAAATCTGGGGATCGCAGGAAATACAAATGCAGCGATCGCATTAGCAGATGGAGACTGGATCGCATTTATGGATCATGATGACCTGCTTGCACCGGATGCTCTGTTTGAGCTGGTAAAGATGATAAGACAGGGATTTCATAATGAAGACGGACTGGCAGCAACAATCTATCAGGAAGCCGGCAGTGACTATGAAATGATCTACACGGATGAAGATAAGGTTGATATGGATGGTAAAACACATTTTCAGCCGCATTTAAAGCCGGATTTTAATATTGATCTGCTCCGGTCAAATAACTACATTACGCATTTCCTTGCGGTAAAACGATCCCTTCTTGAAAGAGTGGGTGGCATCCGCCCTGATTTTGACGGGGCGCAGGATTATGATTTTATTCTCCGCTGTGCAGAACAGGCGAGAGCAATTGGTCATATCCCAAGGATACTGTATCACTGGAGATGTCATAAAGAGTCGACTGCTGAGAATCCTTTCTCAAAACAATATGCAGTTGATGCGGGAAAGCGTGCGATCGGGGAGCATTTAAAGCGGCTTGGTGTGGATGCGGTTGTGACACCGACGAAGGATATGGGATTTTATGAGGTAGAATATGCTCTGACAGAGAAACCACTTGTGTCGGTCATCATACCAAGTAAGGATGAGGTGGAAACCTTACAGAAATGTATTGCTGCGATTGAAAAGTCTTCTTATGGTAATTATGAAGTTATCGTGGTGGAGAATAACAGTTGTGAGGAGACATTCGATTACTATAAAAATATTGCACCGGAAGAAAATATGGTTGATGGAATACGCTGCATGGAAGGAAAACTTGCCGGTGGACAGCGCATCTGTGTTGCGGTTTACACGGAAGGCTTTAATTATTCCAGATTAAATAACTTTGGCGTAAAATTTGCAGAGGGCAGTTATTATCTCCTGATGAACAATGATATTGAAATGATCGGAAATGACTGGATGAAACGGATGTTAGAAAACTGCCTGCGAAAAGAAACAGGAGTTGTCGGTGTAAAACTGTTTTACCCGGATCATACGATCCAGCATGCCGGAATCGTGGTCGGGATCGGCGGAAATGCACGTGGAATCGGAGACAATATGTTTGTCGGACTCGCCGGAGAGCGCAGCGGTTATATGCATAAGGCATCGATCCAGCTGGATTACAGTGCAGTTACGGCAGCATGTCTGATGGTGAAGAGAGAGATTTACGAGCAGGCAGGCGGCTTTGAGGAGCAGCTTGCGGTTGCGTTTAATGATGTGGATTTCTGCTTAAAAGTGCGCAGACTTGGAAAATTAGTTGTCTATGATCCGCATGTCCAGGCATATCATTACGAGTCGAAATCCCGTGGCGCGGAGGATTCGGCAGAAAAAACAGCGCGTTTCCAGCGCGAGATCGAATATATGAGAAATCACTGGATCGGTATCTTAAAAAATGGAGATCCGTATTATAATCCAAACTTTTCTTCGGTTTATAATAATTATTCACTGAAGGATAACAGTTGAAGGGAGGATGGATGACGGAAGTTACGATTATCATTCCGAATTATAACGGAAAAAAACTTTTGGAAAACTGCATAAAAACACTGGAACGGCAGACCTGCCGGGAATTTAAACTGCTTGTGATCGATAATGGCTCCACAGATGGAAGCACTTTAGTTACATCGGAAAGCCTGGATATGGAAATGGTCGCACTGCCGGAAAATACCGGGTTCTGTGGAGCGGTAAACCTTGGTTTTAAAATGACGGAAACACCCTATGCAATCCTTTTGAATAACGATACAGAGGCAGAACCACATTTTGTGGAGGAACTGCTAAAAGGAATCAGGCAGTCGGAACATATTTTTTCCTGTGGAGCGCAGATGCTTGATTTCAGACAGCGGGATCTGATTGATAATGCAGGAGACCTTTATACGCTGCCAGGCTGGGCAGTGGCACGGGGAAAAGGCAGACCGGCTGCAGATTATGGAAAACCAGAGGAAGTATTTTCCTGTTGTGGCGGCGCGGCCATTTACCGGATGTCTGTGTTAAAGAAGATCGGTGTGCTGGATGAAAATCATTTTGCCTATCTGGAGGATCTTGATCTTGGATACCGTGCAAAAATCGCAGGATATCGCAATTGTTATATTCCGGGGGCGAAGGTGTATCATGTCGGAAGTGCTACGACAGGCTCACGCTATAATGAAAAAAAAGTATTTCTTGCTGCACGCAACTCCATGTATGTGATCTATAAAAATATGCCGGTGTTGCAGCTTTTGATCAATCTGCCGTTTTTACTGGCAGGTGTTCTGGTCAAGTGGCTGTTTTTCTGCAGAAAAGGATTTGGTCATTGTTATCTGAAAGGGATCACAGAAGGAATTACGCAGTGTAAAAAATGCAGAAAAGTTCGTTTTAAGGCGGGGAATCTTCGCAATTATGTAAAAATTGAGTGGGAACTCATTACAAATATATTTCGTGTGTTATCGCACAGATAACAGGAAAAATCGTTTGAGCGTCAAAGAATAATAAAGAAATAATTAAGAAATTGTGACAAGAGTTTTAAGAAAAAGAAGTTGTGCTTTATGGAAAATTATTGTATTATTATTTTTATGGTAGCTTGAAAATGAAAAAAGGATGACATTATGATAAAAGATAATCAACAGCATTTTAACAGACTGCATGTGATCATAGATGCGTTTGTCATTGCGGTATCATATATCATAGCATGGTGGCTGAAGTTTTCGAGCGGTATTTTGGACTCACCGGGCGGTGCATTGTCTTTGGGATTTTACATGAGGGCACTGGTCGTAATCATTCCATTGTATCTGATCTTGTATTATGCGTTTAATCTTTATGCGCCAAAGAGGGTACAGGGACGGCGGTTGGAGTTTTCCAATATCGTGATGGCGAATATTGTAGGTTTTCTGTTGATTTTTACAGTATTGTACAACCTGCAGTCTTATGTGGAGCAGTTTCGAAATTTCTCACGTGAGATGTTCTTTTATTTCTTTGCGATCAACACGGTATTAGAAGAGGTATTACGTCTGCTGATACGTCAGTTTCTGCGCACGATACGCAAAAACGGCTATAACCTTAAGCATGTTCTACTTGTGGGATATTCGCGTGCCGCTGAGCAGTATATAGACCGGATACAGCTGAATCCGCAGTGGGGGTACAATGTCAGGGGGATTTTAGACGACAATATAGCGAGAGGGACAACTTATAAGGGGATAAAGGTCATTGGAAGTATTGGCAATCTGCTTTATATTCTGCCGGAGAATAAATTAGATGAGATTGCGATCACACTTGGACTTGAAGAATATTATAAGTTGGAGAAGATCGTTGCGGAATGTGAAAAATCCGGAGTTCATACCAAATTTATTCCAGATTATGGAAATATCATTCCGACAAAGCCGTATACGGAGGATCTTTTAGGACTTCCTGTTATCAATATCCGTTATGTGCCGTTGTCAAATACGTTTAATGCACTTGTAAAACGGTGTATGGACATTATTGGCTCACTGCTCTGTATCGTGTTTTTTTCGCCAATTATGCTGCTTACCGCAATAGCAGTCAAGGTGACTTCAAAAGGACCGCTGATCTTTAAACAGGAGCGTGTCGGACTGCACAATGAGCCATTCCGCATGTATAAGTTCCGCACCATGTATGTGCAGACAGAGGAAGAAGAACGCAAGGGCTGGACACATAAAGATGATCCGCGGATCACAAAGATCGGCAGATTCCTGCGCAAGACAAGCTTGGATGAATTTCCACAGTTATTTAATGTGTTAAAAGGCGATATGAGTCTTGTGGGACCAAGACCGGAACGGCCACAGTATGTGGAAAAATTCCGGGAAGAGATACCGCGTTATATGATCAAACATCAGGTGCGTCCCGGTATGACCGGATGGGCACAGGTCAATGGATACCGGGGTGACACATCCATACGCAAGCGGATCGAGCATGATCTTTATTATATTGAAAACTGGACGATAGGGCTGGATATTAAGATCCTGTTTCTTACCGTCTTCAAAGGTTTTATAAATAAAAATGCATATTAGGAGAAAACATTTATGAGTAAAACAGTACAGGGAAGAAATGGGGCACATAGCAGGAATGGAAAAAGAAAGAAAAAGCAGAAAAACAGAATCATCATTGTTGTGATAGAGATTTTTGTTTTACTGATTCTTGCAGCAGTGCTGTTTGTCACAGTAAAACTTTCAAAGATTGAGAAGGACACAAGCTTCAATAAAGAAGATATCGAGGTAAATGAGGGATTATCTTCGGAGTCACAGGAAATCATGGCAGGTTATACAACAATCGCACTGTTTGGTCTTGATAACCGTTCAAACGGTAATCTCTCCAAAGGTAACAGTGATGTTATCATGATCGCAAGTATCAATAATGATACACATGCGGTAAAGCTGGTATCTGTATATCGAGACAGTTATCTGGATATCGGAGGCGGTACTTTTAAGAAATGTAATTCCGCATATGCAAAAGGTGGTCCGGAGCAGGCAATTACCATGTTAAATAAAAACCTGGATATGGACATTACCGATTATGTAACAGTGGACTTTAATGCAGTTGTTGAATGTGTAGATCTTCTGGGCGGAGTTACGATCCCGGAGGTGTCTGATGAAGAGGCTGTGCTGATGCATGGTTATATGGATGAGATCAATAAACTGACCAAAAATAATTCCAAGTACTTATCTGGTGGCGGAACAAATGTAGAGATGGATGGTGTTCAGGCATGTGCGTATGCGCGTATCCGTTATACTGCAGGAGATGATTATAAGCGTACAGAACGTCAGCGTACCGTTCTTACTGCAATGGTACAGAAAGCGCAGAAGGCAAATCTTACTACGATCAACAGCCTGATCGACGAATTATTTGGTGATATCAAGACAAGTTTTTCAAATACAGAGCTGATCTCTCTGGCTGCACAGGTATTTAATTACAGCCTTGGCGAGACAACAGGATTCCCATTTGAGAAGAATACGACAACACTTGGAAATAAGGGAAGCGTTGTTGTACCATGTGATCTTGAATCCAATGTAAAACAGCTTCATGTATTTTTATACGATGATAATGAATATGCACCGACCGATACAGTCAAGAATAACAGTGCTCAGATTGTCAATGATACCGGATTCCATCAGGGAGAAGGATATTAATGAAAGCAGATCTGATCATACCGACTTACAGACCGGATGACACATTTTGTCTGCTCCTGCAAAAACTGCAGGAGCAGACCTTTGTCGTTCATAGGGTTCTTATTTTAAATACAGAAGAAGCATTATGGAGAGAGGCTGTAGCAAAGTATCCAATTGAACAGTGCCTGCAGGCACTTCCATGTGAATATACACTGTATCATGTCAGCAAAGAAACATTTGACCATGGTGGAACGAGAATGTATGGCGCAGATCATTCCGATGCAGATGTTGTTATTTTTATGACACAGGATGCAGTCCCTGCAGATGCAGATCTGATTGAACGGCTGGCAGCAGGCTTAGAGGAACCGGATACAGCAGTCTGTTATGCAAGACAGCTTCCAAATGAGAACTGCCGCATTGTAGAGCGCTATACAAGATCTTTTAATTATCCGGATAAAAGCAGAAAAAAAGGAAAAGATGATATAAAAGAACTTGGCATTAAAACATTTTTCTGCTCTGATGTATGTGCAGCTTACAGGGTGGATCTGTTTCGTGAGCTTGGAGGATTCGAGTCACCGGTTATTTTTAATGAAGATATGTTTTTTGCGGCAAAAGCAGTTTTTGCAGGATATTATGTAAAATATGAAGCGGACGCGAAAGTGATTCATTCCCACAATTATACAGTAAAACAGCAGTTCCACCGGAATTTTGATCTGGCTGTCTCACAGACCATGCATCCTGAGATATTTGAACAGATCAGTTCGGAAGCGGAGGGAATGAAGCTGGTAAAGAGTACCATGAAGTATTTGTGCTCGATTGGAAAGCCACATCTTATTTTTGAACTTGGAATCATGTGTGTTGGAAAATATGCTGGATACTGGCTGGGAAAAAGATATAAAAAGCTGAGCAGAAAACAGATTTTAAAGTGCACGATGAGTCCGGATTACTGGAGACGTTTGTGGAAACAGGAAGTATCAGACGGGAATAGGTAAATTATGAAAGAGACTTCTAAAAAAGTTTTATTTTGGGCATTGATGTTTATGGGAGTATTCCTCCTGCTGACGCAGGTGGGGTATTCCGATGGCGACGATGCCTTTTTTTATCAGTATACACATGAAATGGGATTTTTGGAATATCTGAGCTGGCGTTATACGACATGGGTGGGAAGAATGTCCGGAGAAGCGATGGTATATGCTGCGTTTACACTGGGAATCTGGTTCTGGCGTGTTGTAAATGCCATGATGATCGTACTTCTTCCCTGCGGTGTTCTGAAACTGGCAGAAAAAGCAGCGGGGATTCGTACAGAAAGATTTCTGGCGGGACCGACGCTTACAGTGGTGTGCGGTTATCTTCTGATGGCGATTATGACCGTTGGATATGCGGCAATATGGATCAACGGATCTATTTTTTACACCTGGTCATTTACCTGTGGGATCTGGGCTCTGATCCCGGTTGCAGATATTGTGTTTGATACGGGAGTGGGAAACTCAAAACATTTTTTCTATTCCATCCCCTGTGCGATTCTTGCAAGCATGTCAATCGAACAGATGGCAGCGGTACTGCTGACGTTTGAGGTGCTGGCAGTACTGGTGGCTGCCGTCAGGCAATATGGATGTAAAAAACATCCGGGGAAAAATGAACGGATCAGAAATATCCTTCTTATTGCACAGGCTGCGGTGACTGTCGTGGCATTTATCATTCTGTTTTTGGCACCGGGAAATGATATCCGGGTTGTATCGGAAGTGCAGAACTGGATGCCGCAGTATAATGAACTCTCATTTGGGCAGCATTTTTTTATTACTGTGCAATGGCTGGTGTCTTCTTTTGCAAATGAGAACCGCCTGTTGTTAGCAGGAATCTGGTTGACGGGAATCCTGCATATTTTATGTAAAAATGAAAGAAAAACATCAGATCTGGTATGTGTGACTGGGGCAGGTCTGTTTTTACTCACTGCAATACTTCCATTTTTTGGTATCGAAATATTTTCAGACTGTGGGCTTCATATTAAGGATATTACAGTGCGGCTTGATCAGGTACCACGGATCGAAGATATGCAGGCGGCAAACTGGTTTGCAATGTGCTGGTGGATTGTGGCACTTTTATTTACCTGCATATTGATATGGAAAGTTTCAAAACACAGTGTAGTACTTGTGCTGGCATGGCTTGGTGGAATTGCAAGTGAAGCAATCATGCATTTTTCGCCGACGATCTATGCGTCCGGTGCAAGGGTTTATTATCTGACAGACTGGATGTGTATGTTTATCATGCTGGCTCTGGCATTTAAAATCCCTGAAAAAAAATGGCGGGATCTGTTTTATTCCATTATGGCAGGTCTTGGTGTCTGGAATATTTTGCATCAGATCATAAATTACATTTGAAAATAAAAACATATTTTTTTGATTGTTTTGTCACAAATAGAACACAATTTCTCTGTACACTCATAATCAGAAAAGGAAAAGAAATTCCGAATACGAAAGGAGAAATCGTTATGGATGGTAACAATTATAACAATAACAACAATCAGAATGGGTCTTCGGATTCCTTCTATTCATACAATAACGGAAGCCAGAACAGCCAGCAGACAGAACACACGAATGAAGGAAACGTAAACCATTACCAGAATTCTTATCAGAACAGCAGTTCATATTCACAGAACACAGGATATCAGCAGGGTGGTGCATATCAGAATGGCACATATCAGAATACCGGCTATCAGCAGAATGGTACTTACCAGAATACCGGATATCAAAATGGAGGATATCAGAATACTGGCAATGCATTTTATCAGAATGCACAGCCGACCGGCAAAAAGCAGAAAAAGAAAAGAGAAAAAAAACCGGGTGGATTTGGAACAAAACTTGCAAAATGCGCAGCTATTGCTTTAGTATTTGGATTGGTATCCGGTACTGCATTTGAGGGCGTACATCTTGTATCTTCCAAGGCATTTGGAAATGATGAGAGCGTGGCAGAGAGCAGTGGCAGTCAGAATTCACTGACAAAGGCAGACAGCAAGGTGGAGGCAACTTCCACATCATCGAATTACGTTGCAACGGATGTATCTGATATTGTATCATCCGTAATGCCGTCCATCGTGGCAATCACAAATGTGAGCGAGACCGAATACCAGAGTTTCTGGGGCGGTATGCCACAGACGTATGAGAGCACAAGCTGTGGATCAGGTATCATCGTAAGCCAGGATGATGAGTACCTTTACATTGCAACCAATAACCATGTGGTAAACGGTGCAAACAGCCTGACAGTTACCTTTAACGATGAGTCAACCGTCAGCGCAGAGGTAAAGGGTACAGATCCATCCACTGACCTTGCAGTCATCCGTGTCGCTTTAAGCAGCATTGAGAGTGACACCATGAATAACATCAAAGTAGCTACACTTGGTGATTCCGACAGCTTAAAAGTTGGTAATTCCTGTATCGCGATCGGTAATGCACTTGGTTATGGACAGTCTGTAACTGTTGGTTATATCAGTGCATTGAACCGTCAGGTATCCGTCGGTGATTCAGAGAGTGATACGAGTTATACCGCAGAACTGATCCAGACAGATGCAGCTATCAACCCTGGTAACAGTGGTGGTGCATTACTCAGTGCAAACGGTGAGGTCATCGGTATCAACTCTGTAAAATATTCTGATACTTCGGTAGAGGGTATCGGATATGCGATCCCGATCAATACGGCAGCACCTATTATCAATGATCTGATCACGAAAGAAAAAGTAGATGAATCTGACAGTGCATACCTTGGTATTGCAGGCGTCGATGTGACAGATGATGTTGCAAAGACATATAATATGCCATCCGGTGTTTATGTTGCACAGGTAACAAGTGGTTCCGCAGCAGAGCAGGCTGGCATCCAGAAAGGTGATATCATCACAGAATTCGATGGAAAACAGATCGGTTCCATGGAAGAACTGTCATCTACAATGGAGTATTATAAAGCAGGTACAACCGTTGATGTGAAGATTCAGCGTTCTACGAATGGTGAATATCAGGAGCAGACGATTTCTGTTACACTTGGCAAGAAAAATTAATTGAATGACCGTATAGGGAGTGGGCGAAAAGCCCACTCCTTTTTTGGTGGACGCTGTTTGTGCGTCCCTCTGCTATCGACTTTTACAAGGATGTGTGCTATGATATTTTAGAGTCTGCTTTGCAGTGTGGATGTTTATAGCGGACGGTTATTTCATATAATAAAAATAGGTCTGGGACGTATCGCGTCTGGAATGGAGGATTTACGTTGTCAAAGTTTGAGGATTTCAGAAATCAATATGATTCTTTTTTATATAAAGATTATTCGGTGGAGTATAGCGAAAATGCATATCGTATCGTGTATCACTTTGAGATACCGGGACTGTGTGAATTTCAGTCAAAATGGGAGTTTCCGGCTGCGGAGCGCGTGGATGAGACAATCTTAAATGCACTTGCGTTTCACCTTGGAATGGCAGAGACGATCAGTTACTGGAAATGTGCCTGTCCGAAACAGTTAGAGATACTTTGTGGAACACTTTCCGCTGAACAGAAAAAATGGTGGAAAAAGTTATACTATAACGGACTTGGTGAGTTTATGTACCGTAATGGGATCGTGGTTTCAGAGGAAGATCTTGTAACGATCGAGTGTGAAGAGAAAAAAGATGTACCGATCCATGATACACATTCCTATGACGGATGTCTGGTATCAGTCGGAGGTGGAAAGGATTCGGTTGTTTCGCTGGAAGTATTAAAGGGAGAGAAGATCACCACATACAGTATCAACGGTAATGCGACTACGAAAAACGTCATTGCAGTCTGTGATCATAAACAGGGAGATTATGCTGCAAAGCGTATCCTTGATAAAAAAATATTAGAGCTCAATGCAGAAGGGTATTTAAACGGACATATCCCGTTTTCTGCTGTTGTGGCATTTTCATCCTTTATTTCAGCATTTTTGAGTGGCAACCGCTATATCGTGCTTTCGAATGAGACGAGTGCAAATGAGACAACGGTAAAGGATTCTTTTGTCAACCATCAGTATTCAAAGAGTTTTGAATTTGAGCAGGATTTTGTATCATATATCAAAGAAGTGACGGATTCAGATATCCACTATTTCAGTCTTCTTCGTCCGCTCACCGAGATGCAGATCGCATGGCTGTTTTCAAAGTGTAAGAATTATCATGAGGTATTTCGGAGCTGTAATGCGGGAAGTAAGCAGGGAATCTGGTGCTGCAACTGCCCGAAATGTTTATTTGTCTATATTATTTTAACACCGTTTTTATCACAGGAAGAACTGGTACACATTTTTGGAGAGAATCTGTTAGAAAAAGACTCACTGGATCTTGATTTCAGGGAACTGACAGGAATTGAGGAGAATAAACCATTTGAATGTGTGGGAACAAGACGTGAAGTCCTGGTTGCATTAAAAACATTTGTAAACCGCGGTGGAAAAAGCCTTTTAACAGAGCGTTATAAAGAGACGATTGAGGCTGCACCGGGAGAGTTAGACGGGATGCTTTCTGAATGGGTATCTGAAAATCAGGTGCCGGAGCATTTTTTAGAAGTCTTAAAAGAATTTATGAGCCGGGCATAGGGCATAAAAGCCGGAAATGAATTTTAAAGTAAAAAAGAAATTGCAGGATGCACCCAAATAGAATATGCGTACATGGAGAAATGGAGATAAAAATGGACATCATCAGCGAGTTGGATGGAAAACGGATTTTGATCTGGGGATACGGCAGAGAAGGAAAAGCGACAGAGCACTTCTTGGAAAGATGTGTAAAACCGGCATCTGTGGATATATTTGAAGGAAAAAGAGAAGAGATCAATGAGGATGCGTATGATTTTATCATAAAGAGTCCTGGCATTGTGATGAAGGAAGAAAATCCGAAATATACTTCAGAAACAGAATTGTTTTTGCAGCAGTTTCGTGACCAGGTGATCGGAATCACAGGCACAAAAGGAAAAAGCACGACATCTGCCATGCTTTATACCGTTTTAAAAGCATGCAGCGGCAGACCGGTGCTGCTTCTCGGAAATATCGGACAGCCTTGTCTTGATTATTTTGAGGAAGTGACAGAAGATACGATCATTGTCTATGAGATGTCCTGCCACCAGCTTGCGCATACGAATGTGTCACCGCATATTGCAATCTTTTTAAATCTCTATGAGGAACACCTTGACTATTATGGGACGGTAGAAAAATATTTTGAGGCAAAAAGCCATATTGCAGCGTATCAGAAAAGTGGAGACTTTTTCTTTGTCGGGGAAAATGTACCGAAGATTGAGACAAAAGCGGAAAAGACAGTGCTTCATCAGCCGAAAGATGTGCATTATAAACTGAGACTTGCCGGGGAGCATAACCAGTATGATGCGCAGTTTGTAGAACATGTGGCGGAATTGCTTGGATGTGAAAAAGAGGCGGTGTTAAAGAGCATGGCAGAGTTTGAGGGATTGCCGCACCGGCTGCAGTATATTGGCACCTACAGAGGAGTCAGATACTTTGACGATTCCATCTCAACAATTCCGGAGGCTGCCATAAATGCAGCAATGAGTATTCCGGATGCAAAGACTATTTTGATCGGAGGCATGGACCGTGGGATCAATTATGATCTTCTGATCACATTTATCAGGGAACACAGGGAATTTCAGTTTATCTGTGCATATGCATCCGGTAAACGTATTTTCGGGGAAGTTGGTGACTGTGAGAACTGTGTTTATGTGGAAGATTTAGAGCAGGCAGTTGAGGCAGCAGTGCAGATGACAGAGCCGGGAGGTGCCTGTATTCTCTCACCGGCAGCAGCATCTTATGGTTATTTTAAAAACTTTGAGGAACGTGGAGAGGCATTTCAGAAGTACGTATATGCTTTTGCACAGTAAAGTGACAGATTTTCAGAGAAAATCATACAGAACGGAGAAAATAATTTTACGTCTTGCAAAAGCGTATATTTTCCTGTATGGTAATAGATGAATGAATTTTTGAAAAATTGATCTGTCATATTTGCAGGAAGTAATGCAAAAAAATAAATATTTAGACGTAAAAATGCAGGATTGCAGAAAGAAAAATGCAAAAAGAGCAAATGTATGTGTCAGAAAGACAGGTTGAAACATGGATTTATTCGAATATATGAGAGAACAGAAAAAAGAAACGGAATCGCCGCTTGCATCGCGTCTGCGTCCGGCAACTTTAGATGAGATGGTAGGACAGCAGCATATTATCGGGAAGGACAAGTTACTGTACCGCGCGATCAAGGCGGATAAGCTAAGTTCCATTATCCTCTACGGACCTCCGGGAACCGGCAAGACAACACTTGCAAAGGTCATTGCGAACTCTACAAGTGCTGAATTTCTGCAGATGAATGCAACTTCCGCAGGCAAAAAAGACATGGAAGATGTTATTTCCAAGGCGAAGAATAACATGGGGATGTTTGGAAAAAAGACGATCCTGTTTATTGATGAGATCCACCGTTTTAATAAGGGACAGCAGGATTATCTTCTGCCGTTTGTGGAGGACGGAACCATCATTCTGATCGGTGCAACGACCGAGAATCCTTATTTTGAAGTAAACGGTGCTCTTCTTTCGCGTTCGATCATTTTTGAACTGAAAAGTCTGGAAAAAGAGGATATTAAAACTCTTATTTTAAGGGCAGTAAACGATGAGAAAAAGGGTATGGGCGCATACCATGCCGTCATTGATGAGGACGCATTGGATTTTCTTGCAGATATTTCAAATGGCGATGCACGTGCAGCATTGACCGCGGTAGAACTTGGAATACTGACAACGGAACGCAGTAAGGACGGGTTCATACATATCACGCTTTCCGTTGCTTCCGAATGTATACAGAAACGTGTGGTAAAGTACGATAAGTCCGGTGATAACCATTACGATACGGTATCCGCGTTTATCAAAAGCATGCGCGGCTCTGATCCGGACGCGGCAGTCTATTATTTAGCAAGAATGCTGTATGCGGGGGAGGATATCAAATTTATCGCAAGAAGGATCATGATCTGTGCATCGGAGGATGTGAGCAATGCAGATCCGATGGCACTTGTTGTTGCAACGTCGGCAGCACAGGCAGTAGAGCGTATCGGGATGCCGGAAGCGCAGATCATATTAGCCCAGGCAGTCACTTATGTGGCGAGCGCGCCAAAGAGCAATTCCGCAGTCAATGCGATCAGTGAGGCGATGGAAACAGTGAAAAATACTATGACAGCACCGGTTCCGTCCCACTTGCAGGATGCCCATTACAAATCATCATCCAAACTCGGTCACGGCATAGGATATAAATATGCGCATGATTATCCGAATCATTATGTAGAACAGCAGTATCTGCCGGACGGACTGACTGACCGGAAGTTCTACAGACCGTCAGAGAACGGTTATGAACAGCAGATCAGGGAATATTTCCATAAGATAAAAGGGGAATATTCCATGAATGATAAATAATGTATAGAAAACCAAGAGGAGGAAGCAAACAATGCAAGCTTACCAGGAAATGACAAAGGAAGAACTGTTAGCCGAAAAAAAATCACTCGAGGCAGAGTACAAGAAATTCCAGCAGCGCGGATTAAAACTTGATATGTCCAGAGGAAAGCCATCCCAGGAGCAGCTTGATCTGTCTATGGGAATGATGGATGTTTTAGCATCTTATGTGGACTTAACCTGCGAAGATGGAACAGACTGCCGTAACTATGGTGTGCTTGACGGTATCCATGAGGCGAAAGTGCTCATCGGCGATATGATCGAGTGTAATCCGGACAATATCATTATCTATGGTAACTCCAGTTTAAATATCATGTATGATACGATTGCACGTTCCATGACACACGGTGTTATGGGAAATACTCCATGGTGCAAGTTAGATAAAGTAAAATTCTTATGTCCGGTTCCGGGATATGACAGACATTTTGCCATCACAGAATATTTCGGCATTGAGATGATCAATGTGCCGATGCTGCCAACAGGTCCGGATATGGATATGGTAGAGGATTTAGTCAGCAAAGATGAGTCGATCAAAGGTATCTGGTGTGTTCCAAAATATTCTAATCCGCAGGGTATCACATATTCCGATGAGACAGTACGCCGTTTTGCAAGATTGAAACCGGCTGCAAAAGATTTCCGTATCTACTGGGACAATGCTTACTGCGTACATCATTTATATGATATCGACCAGGATCATCTGATCGAGATCCTTGCAGAATGTAAGCGTGCAGGAAACCCGGATATGGTATACAAATTCTGTTCCACCAGCAAGATCACATTCCCTGGTTCCGGTGTTGCTGCGATCGCAACTTCCGCAAATAACTTAGAGGATATCAAGAAACAGTTGAAGGTTCAGACCATCGGTCATGACAAGGTAAACCAGCTCCGTCATGTACGTTTCTTTAAGAACATTCATGGTATCACAGAGCATATGCGTAAACACGCAGCATCCTTACGTCCGAAGTTTGAAATGATCACAGACATGTTTGATAAAGAACTTGGCGGTTTAGGCGTAGGTACCTGGTATAAACCAAAGGGAGGTTATTTCATCACATATGAGACTTTAGACGGCTGTGCAAAGAATGTTGTTGCAAAAGCGAAAAAAGCAGGTGTTGTAATGACTCCGGCAGGTGCGCCGTTCCCATATGGAAAAGATCCGAAAGATTCCGTGATCCGTATCGCACCGTCTTATCCAAGTTTAGAGGATCTGACAACAGCAGCAGAGATCTTTGTTGTCTGCGTGAAATTAGCAAGCATTGAAAAAATCTTAGAAGAGAAATAAAAAAGCAGAGAAATAGAAAACATAAAACATAAAAGCAGCAATATGCAGAATGTTATAATAAAAAACTGCAGGAATCATGAAAATATGATCCCTGCAGTTTTTTATGAGATACATCAGATGTGATGTCTGTTTTGTAGAAATTAGTTTTCTGTCTCAGTTCCGGCAGTTTCTGTGGTAGAACCATTTTTCCATTTGTCAAATTTCTCTAAAACTGCATCATAGGTGCGTTTAGAGATATCCGGGAGATCTTTTCCCCAGGATTTGGTTGCATCATCAAAGCCTTTTTTGAATGCGTCGATCAGAAGATCCGCTTTTTCAGGATCATTGCCGGAAAGTGCTTTTGCAAAATCAAGGATACGGTCAGAAGTCTGTTCTACACCCCAGTATCCATCTTCTGCGATATCTGCCTGTGCCTGTTTCTGGGTCTCTTCGTCAACGGTAAAGTTGCCTTCTGCTAAGAAGCTCCACATGGAATCAGCATTTGCAATGGCTGTGCCCTGTTTGGTCATCATTTTTTCGACCAGACTGCGTAACTGGGAAGTACGCTGTTTAGCATCTGCTTTTAATTTTTCTACCATTTTATAGTCTGTTTTCTTGGTGACGGTGTTTTTGTCAGTTTGAGAAGATTTCTCATATACAACACCGGTTTCCGTCTTATCCGTGGTAGTTGTTTTGTCTGCTGTCTCAGAAACTTTCTTGGAAGCCTGACTTGTCTGATAGCTGTTAAATGTTGAAGTTACGCTGTTAATTGCATTCATATCCATAAATAATTCCTCCATTCCAGTAAATGAATGACTGATTTGTTCATGCATTTTTTTCTGTAAGGTATATCGGCTTTTCGGGAAAAATAATTTAGATGGAATTGACCTTTTGGTCTTAAAATGTTAAGATTTATGTTGTATACAAAAAACAACGAAAATACATAATGATGGTATGGGGATTATGAAGGAAATATCAGTAAAAGCACTTGCAAAAATTAACCTTGGACTTGATGTTGTACGCAGACGTGAAGATGGATATCATGAAGTGAAAATGGTTATGCAGACGATACATCTGTTTGATCGTCTTGAAATGAAAAAGACCGCAGGCGGGATCACAATGACAACGAACCTGTCTTTTTTGCCGACCAATGAAAATAATCTGGTTTATACGGCAGCAAAACTTCTGATCGATGAATTTCAGATCAAGGACGGCATCGATGTAAAACTGCACAAGCATATTCCGGTTGCAGCCGGGATGGCAGGAGGAAGTACAGATGCTGCAGCAGTGCTTTATGGTATGAACCGGATGTTTGAACTTGGACTGTCTAAGGAGGAGCTGATGCAGCGCGGAGTTAAGATCGGAGCGGATGTTCCTTACTGTATTATGCGTGGAACCGCGCTTGCAGAGGGAATCGGTGAGAAACTTACAGCACTGCCTCCGATGGTAAAATGTCCGGTGCTGATCGCAAAACCACAGATTTCTGTATCGACGAAGTTTGTATATGAGAATCTCAGACTGGATGAAAACACTGTTCATCCGGATATTGACCGGCTGGTTGAGGATATCATACAGAAAAATCTTGCAGCTGTTACCGCAGATATGGGAAATGTTTTAGAAACAGTAACAATCCCGAATTATCCGGTAATTGCAGAAATCAAAGAACATATGATGGTGCATGGGGCTGCAGGGGCAATGATGAGCGGGAGCGGTCCGACCGTATTCGGATTGTTTGATGATAAAGAGAAAGCGGTTGCAGCATATGAGGCGATGCAGGCATCCGGACTGGCAAAACAGGTTTACCTGACCAGTATTTACAACAACATGAGATAAGCGAAGAAATGGAGGAAGACAGGTTTATGACAGACGATTTGACGCTGAATATGGATGCGTATCTGCCTCTTCGGGATGTGGTGTTTAATACACTGCGCGAGGCAATCTTAAAAGGAGAGTTAAAACCCGGAGAGCGTCTGATGGAATTGCAGCTTGCTGCAAAGTTAGGCGTCAGCCGTACACCAATCCGTGAGGCAATCCGTATGTTAGAGCAGGAAGGACTTGCGGTCACAATTCCGAGAAAAGGTGCGGAAGTAGCCAAAATGACGGAAAAGGATATGGAGGATGTGCTTCAGATCCGTGACGCCTTAGATGAACTTGCTGCATCGATCGCATGTGAACAGATGACGAAAGAACAGTTAGATACCCTGACAGAAACAATGCATGAGTTTGAGGAATCTACCAAGTCAAAAGATTTAAAAAAGATCGCGGCAGCAGATGTAAAGTTTCATGATATTATTTATCAGGCGACCGGCAATCCAAAACTTGTTAATATGCTCAATAATTTAAGAGAGCAGATGTACCGCTATCGCGTCGAGTATTTAAAGGATGAAAGAAATTATCCGACATTGATGCGGGAGCATAATGAGATCGTGGAAGGACTTATGACAAAGGATAAAGTGCGTGTGACAGAAGCGATGCACAAACATGTCAAAAATCAGGTCGTGGCAGTCAAGGAAATGATACGTGAGCAGGAGTAGCTGCTTCGCAAAAGTTGTATAATCCGTGGAAAATCGCATAGAATAAGAAACAGAAATGAGGATAAGCGTTTGCTTATCCTTTTTTGCTGCCACTAAATACTGGTTTGTTGAGATATGTGTCGCCCGTCCAAATGGTGAGTCGTAGGTTTGTGAATGGC
>NZ_QRHS01000016.1:0-98374 GCF_003470905.1 Roseburia sp. AM23-20 | reverse complement strand
CCGCCCTGATGGGCGGCATGTTTTTTTTAAAGGCAAGGTACAGATGATTACGTACTTACAAAGCATTAACGGATGGTTTAGTTTAACATATTTAAAAACTGTGTAATTCTTGGAATATTACTCTGCTCAAGTTCGGTGTAAGTTCCTTCTTTTAAGATTTTTCCCTCATCAAAAAAGACGACTTTATCTGCGACTTCTCTGGCGAAAGACATCTTGTGTGTAATGATCACGATGGTCTGTTTTTCGTCGACTAATCTGCGGATGATATTTAAGACTTCCACTTCAAGTTCCGGGTCTAACGCACTGGTAGGTTCATCAAAAAGCAGAAGTTCCGGTTTCATCGCGAGTGCCCTTGCAATGGCAATACGCTGCTGCTGACCGCCGGAGAGCTGCCCCGGATAAGCATCGCGCTTATCGGAGAGTCCGACTTTCTCTAAAAGGGAAAGTGCCTCTTTTTCACATTCTGCACGGTCTTTTTTTAAGACCGTGATGGGACCTTCCATAATATTTTCCAGCACCGTTTTGTGAGGAAAAAGCTGGAAATTCTGAAATACCATACCGGTTTTCATACGGATATTTCGAATCTCGTTACTGCTGTACTTTACTTTCTGTCCTTCATGAAAGGTCATAGAGGAACCGTTTACATTCACGGTGCCGCTGTCCGGGATTTCAAGCAGATTGATACAGCGTAACAGTGTTGTCTTACCGGAACCGGATGGCCCGATCAGAACGGTGGTTTTATTTTTGGGGATCTCTAAGGAGACACCTTTTAAGATCTGGTTATTGTCAAATGATTTATAAATGTTATCCAAAGAATACATATGCTACCTCTACTTTCCGACACGCAGTTTTTTCTCGATCCATTTCTGCAGTCCGGTCAACAGCGTACAGAAAAGAAGGTAAATAAGTGCAACTTCGATATAGATCCAAAGGTATTCGAGTGAGCTTGCTGCGGCTTCCTGTGCTTTACGGAACATCTCACCGATCATGATCGTAGATGCAAGGGAAGTATCCTTGACAAGACCGATAAAGGTGTTAAAAAGCGGTGGTATGGATACGGTAGCAGCCTGCGGAATGATGATACGGCGGAATGTCTGCTGATAACTCATTCCGAGGGAATAGCCTGCCTCCCACTGACCTTTATTGATGGAAAGGATTGCCGCACGGATCGTCTCTGCGGAGTAGGCACCTACATTTAAGGAGAGTGCCGAGATACAGGCAACCCACTTGTTGATGCCAAGGGGATTACAGATACCCCAGTACATGATAAATAACTGTACCAGCAGAGGGGTTCCGCGGAATACCCAGATATAGATTCCGGCGATCTGTTTTAATACCGGTATTTTGTTGATAATAAAAAGTGCACACAGCACGGCAATGATGACACCGATCGCAAAGGATACCAGTGTCAGTGGAATCGTGTAAAGCAGGCCCTGTCTTAGCATTGGCCAGAATGCATTTTTCATCAGTTCCGCTTGTCTTGCTGTAATAATACCCGCTGTCAGGTATGCATATGATCCCATGAGTTTTCTCCTGTAACGATAGTAATTCATGACAATAGAACGATATAGTACATTCTATTGCCATGTTTAAATTCTATATATTAAGGCTGAGATACGTCTAAGCCAAAGTATTTCTCAGAAATTTCTTTGACTGTTCCATCTGCGATTAATGCGTCAATGGCGGTGTTAATTTTCTCAACTAATTCATCATTGCCTTTTTTCAACATTACGGCACTTGCATTTACGTCATCTGATTCAGCAACAATCTTTGTGGATTCGTCGCCGCCCTTCTGCTGTTTCCAGTAAGCATAGGTCAGCTCATCATTGATAGCACAATCAGCTTCGCCACTTAAAACACATTCCATGGCAAGTGCGAATTTATCCTGCCCGACGATTTCAGCACCATAGCTTTTGGCAATTTCATTGAAGTTTGAGGTAAGTCCTTCTGCGGCTTTTTTGCCGTTCACATCTTCAAAAGAAGTGATATCGGTGTTGTCAGCAGCAACAATGAGAACCGGTCTTGTATAAATATACGGTGTAGAAAAGTCATATTTTTCTTTACGCTCGTCGGTAATGGTTACCTGATTCATAACTGCATCAAAATTACCGGCATCAAGTGCAGCAGTGATGGAATCCCACTCTGTTTCAACAAATTCAACATCATATCCCATTTTTTCACCGATCGCATTTGCCATATCAACTTCAAAACCGGTTAAAGTACCGTTTTCATCATGGTATGTATATGGAGCATAAGTTCCTTCCATGCCGACGGTCAGTACAGGTTTTGTGGCAGAATCATCAGATGCTTCTGTTGTACTTTCTGCATTGCCAGTTGTATTATCTGCGGAAGTATCTGCTGCGCTGTTGTCAGAACCGCATGCTGCCATTCCTGTGGCTAAAACGGCTGTCAGTAAAATTGAAATCACTTTTTCCTTCATAAAACTTGTCCCTTTCTTTTTTTCATAATCTCCATCTTCTTCTTAATTCATACTATTCTGATATGATTTAGAACAGATTATACTTTTATCAGATAATGATGTCAAGTGATTTGCAAAGAAAACATTTTTGTTTGTAAAAAAATACGGTAACAACCATGCTATACAGGAGAAATGAAGTTATTCCTGTATCGGAGAAAGAAAGTTTTTCAGTTCTTCAATCGGGATCGGTTTTGAAAATTTGAATCCCTGCAGATAGTCTGCATGACTGTTTACACAAATTTCTTCCTGTTCGTCTGTTTCCACGCCCTCATAGAGTACTTTATATCCGAGTTTTTCAAAAGCAGTGGAAAAGTAGTTCAGGATAAACTGGGAATTTTCATCCTTATTTGCCATCAGAAGAAGGCTGCGGTCAAATTTTACAACATCCAGTTTTAAGCTAAGAATCCGGTCAAAATTAGAATATCCGGTTCCAAAATCGTCGAGGTAAGTACATACACCGAGGGATTTAAACTGCATTACACGGTCAAGAACGAGTTCGTATTCGGTATCGTTGCGGCTCTCGGTGAGTTCTACTGCGATCGTATGAAAATCAACACCGTTTCTCTCTACGATTTCGCAGAACTCTTTCATAAAATTCTTATTGGAGAGCTCTGAAATGGAAAGATTTACGGAAACACGGGAGAGCGGGTAACCTTCATCCTGAAATTCCCGGATCGCACGGCAGGTCTTATTTAAAATGATCATGCTTAATTTGTGGATATAGCCATTCTTTTCAGCGAGCGGAATAAACCGGTTTGGATATACCATGCCGGTGTCCTTTAGTTTCAGACGCATCAGTGCTTCTGCGGTGTCATAATTGCCGGCATTTACGTTGCGGACCGGCTGGCAGTATACAAGAACTCTTTCGTCATCAAGGGAACCGTTTTCTGCAATATCTTTTAACTGCGCCGAGAGATATTTCATATCATGAAAACTTTTATAATCGGCGGTGTCGCAGGAGCGGAAATTATTTAGTTCCATCGGTTCTGCAAAGAAGTTAAAAAGTTCGTAAAACTGCTCTAAGTTTTCACAGAAATCCAAATGATTGAACATAACGATCTTATAAGGCAGTTTATAAGTTTCAAAATGGCGTTTAAAGTCATTCTGGATCATATCCTGTGCGATTTTATCTGCATTCCGGATGTCACTGACATCAATTGCAAGAACAAAAAAATCTGTAGATGGGTGGAAGAGGAGTCCGTTTTTAAAGTAGCCGTTCCAGAAGTTGAAAAAAAGTTTGCCAAGCTCATCCGGCATCACATATTCGGAATCAGTGTCGAAACGGAGACACATATAATAAGTAGAAATTTGAATTGACGCCTGCTGGTTTAAATATTCGTTTAGGGAATCAGCATTCAGGGCCCCTGTCTTGATACTGTAAGAACTTCCATGTACCATATAAAGGATTACCATGATCGGCAGGAGAAAGGTGATGGCAAGGAAGGTATTGCTGCCAAAATGGTTTTCTGCACAGACGAGAAAAACACAGATGAACTGTACGATCACGAGCATATGGAATAAACTTGTTGGAATGCGTTTATGATAATAAAGTAACAGGAAAAAAATAAACGCCATATAAATCCCGTAAGCAATCGTAAACGGTTTTAAATAAAGGTTATCATGCCATGCACCTGAGCTGTCCCGGTAGAAACTGTAACCCAATACAGGTGACAGTGCATCCACAACGGCAAAAATGATATATAAGGAATATAGGAAAATATTCATGATATGTCCTGTTTTTCCCGGAATACCAATCAAAATCTTTAAATAAGCCGCATACAGACAAAAAATGAGCAGCAGGCTTGAATGATATATTGCACGCAGAATACATAAAGTGGTATCACTGTCGAAATACAGTACAGTATAGTAAAAGCAGGAATTGCTGAAGGCTGCAATCAGCAAAAGCGCGATGCAGGTGCGAAAAAGCAGAAAAAGTCTGCTGCGGCGGATAAATGTCTCCCGGAGAAGCAGTAAAAGTAATATACATAAGATCACGAGAATCATATCTACAGCGGGAGTGTACCCGTTGATCAAAAAAGCGTTGGATAATATTTTGGGTTGCAGATTCATAATTTCATTCCCCTGTAATCAGATTAAAAGTAATTTAGCCGAACAAAAATTATACCATAATATGGGAAAAATGTCACGGGATCGCACATGTTAATGTTGACCAAAATGACAGTATGAATGTCGTAAAAATGTCACAAAAATGCATGCTCAGGTTGACGTTAAGACAGCAAAGTTATAAAATAAAAAAGCGCAACCGATTGCGCTATATTGTAGAGGAAGAATGTTGCTGAAGCAGTCAGCCGCAGGTACCTTAAAAATATAGAGAAATCGTGGAAAAAAGAGCAAACTTATGGAGGGGAGTGTGAAAAAATTTTTTCACACACAGAAAAGGTGAACATTATGAAAAAACAGGTTTACAGAAAACTACTGGCGGCATGTGTCAGCGTAAGTCTTGGAACTGTTCTTCTGGCAGGATGTGGGGATTCTGTCGGAACGACAGGGACAAAGACAGAAGACGTTTCTTTAACAACAGAAGCACAGAATGAAGCCCGGACAGCGGATGTATCAGAGGCACAGCAGGAATCAGAAACACAGACAGAAGTACAGGAGAACAATACATCGGAAGATGTGGTTGAGCCGGTGGGAGAAGTTACAACATTCACGCTGCCGGACGGACCGGAGATGTCTGATATTTTTGTGCAACCGATTGCGGATATTGCGGATGACTTTATCCGAGGAATGGATGCATCCGCAGTTCTTTCTGTGGAAAACAGCGGGGCTGTGTATTATGGCTACGATGGAAAAGAGCAGGATGTGTTTGAGACACTTGCACAGTCCGGAGTCAATTATATCCGCCTGCGTGTATGGAATGATCCGTATGACGAGAACGGTAATGGCTATGGCGGCGGAAACAATGATCTGACGACTGCCATGAAACTTGGTGTGCGTGCAACCAGATACGGAATGAAGGTCTGCATTGATTTTCACTATTCAGATTTCTGGGCAGATCCGAAAAGACAGCATGCACCGAAGGCATGGAAAGGTATGACAGTCGATGAAAAGAGTGATGCACTCTATGATTATACGACAGAGAGCCTTGGAAAGCTGTTAGATGCCGGTGTGGATGTCGGGATGGTGCAGATCGGAAATGAGATCAATAACGGTATGTCCGGGGAAACAGATGTGGATGCCGTGATGCAGCTTTTAAATTCCGGAAGTAAGGCAGTGAGAGAAGTGGCAGAGTCTTATGGAAAAGACATTAAAGTTGCCGTACATTATACGAACATTGAGGATAATGACCAGATCGATACGATGGCAGCAAATTTAAAAGATGCCGGTGTGGACTATGATATGTTTGGTCTTTCCTTCTATCCGTTCTGGGACGGAACCAATGAAAATATGCAGAACGTAGCAAAACTGATCGAGGATAAGTACGGAAAAGAAGTATATATTGCAGAGACTTCTTACTGTTATACATCTGAGGATGGAGACGGTTTTAGCAACAGCCTGAAAGGAACCGATGACCTGACAGACGGTTACGGTGCAACGGTACAGAGTCAGGCAACAGTGATCCGTGATATCTGTGCAGCCGCAAATGAGGCCGGAGTGGAAGGTGTCTTTTACTGGGAAGGCACATGGATCCCTGTCGGATCAGCCGATGCGGATAATTCCGCTCTGTGGGAGAAATACGGAAGCGGTTGGGCAAGCAGTTATTCGGCTGAGTATGACCCGGATGATGCAGGGTTATACTATGGAGGCTGTTCCTGGGACAATCAGGCAATGTTTGATTTTACCGGACACCCACTGGCTTCTTTGAATGTATTTAAGTATTTAAAATATGGCGCAACAGCGCCGCTTGCAGTTGACTATATCCCGGATGTTTACGTCTCCTGCAATGTAGGCGAAGATCTGGTTCTGCCGGAGAGTATTGATGTTGTATACAATGACCGTTCACAGAATAAAAAACAATCTGTAAGCTGGAATGAGACACAGATGAAGGCAATCGATACCACGAAAGCCGGCAGTTATGAGATCGAAGGGGCATTGGAAGATGGAACCACTGTTACCGCACATGTGGAAGTGGAAATGGTAAATTATGCGGTCAATCCAGGTTTTGAAGATAAAAACCGTTCAATGTGGAAAGTCTCTTATGAAGGGGAAGCCGATCCGACTGATTATCAGGTAAAAGCGGATGATGCACATTCCGGTGAGACCGCATTTCACTTTTGGTCCGGGGATTCAGATATGGAATTTTCCATTGAGCAGGAAGTGACCGGTCTGGAGAATGGAACGTATCAGTTGTCTGTATTTTCACAGGGCGGTGATATGTCATCGGATGCGTCCATGGAACTGTATGCAGTGACTGCAGATGGCGGGCAGACGGCTCCGTTTATGCTGACCACCTACAATGACTGGCAGAATCCGACGATTAAGGAGATTAAGGTTACGGATGGAACGGTTAAGATCGGGGTACGGTTCCAGTGTAACGTGGGCAGCTGGGGAACAGTGGATGATTTCACACTGAACCGGATTTCGGACTGATGATTATGAATAAAAAGCATGTTTGTTTCAGGATGAATATTCTGTGGCAGGCGTGCTTTTTATTTAGGAGCGCTTAATATGATACAGTGGTGGCAGCAGATTTTGCCGATTTGGAATGCGAAGCATCGGCAAAATCCGTTACTGGAACGAGGTACGAGTGAACAGTAACACGTTAAAATCAGGTTCGGACAGATTTCTGGCATAATTTCTAGATATTCCCATTTATTTGTGATACACTGGAACAAAAGCGTATCGTGAATTTTTTACAGAGAGGATAAAAAGCTATGCAGGATTATGATGAGAGTTTTTTTATTGCGAAAGCAAACAAGAGGGCGAGTATCACGTGGTTTGTACTTTTGCTGATAGCGTCCGTGTTTTACGGAATAAAAGTCGGCAGGGGACAGTTAAAGGAAGCGTATTTTACAGAATTTTTTGTTGCAGGCTGGCTGTCGTATCTTGGCGGCAGGATCTTACTGAGATTTAAGCATGCTGACAGTCTGCGTTACAAATGGGTGGTAGGACTTGGCTACCTGATATTTTATGCGGTAATTGCGTGGACATCTTTAGATGAAGTTTCCTATGTATTTATTTTACCACTGGTATGCATTCTGATCCTTTATAAAGATCCGAAGTTTATCCGGACAATGATGGGTATCACGTTATTTGTACTGATTTCGAGTAATCTGTATAAAGGTCTGGCAAAAGGAATGATGGATTTCGTCGCAAGCGAGGAATGTGTCCTGCAGTTTGCCATTGTTATCTGCTGTTATGCCTGTACCAATATGGCAATCGCCCATCTGGTACAATCGGATGGTGCATTGACGGCTTCTATCAAATCTAATCTGGCGCGCGTCGTACAGACTGTGGAGCAGGTCAAAGAGGCGAGCAATGAGATCGTGGACGGTGTAACGGTTGTGAGAGAGCTTGCAGACGAGAACCGTACCGGTGCCAATGATGTAATGAAAGATATGAAAAATCTTGCAGACAATAACGAAGTGCTTAATGATAAGACACTTTCCTCCGTCGAGATGACCAATGTGATCGATACGCAGGTAAAAAATGTTGCAGGACTCATGGAGCAGGTGGTGCAGCTTATCGGCGCATCTGTGGATCATGCCAACATCAGCGCGGGAGAGCTGGTTGAGGTAGTGGAGATCACCAATAAGATGGCGGCACTTTCCAAAGAGGTAGAGCAGGTGCTTGAAGACTTTAAGGCTGAGTTTAAGAATGTAAAAGAAGAGACCAGCACGATTGAAGGAATCACTTCAAAGACAAATTTACTTGCTTTAAATGCATCCATCGAGGCAGCGAGAGCCGGAGAAGCCGGCAAGGGATTTGCGGTAGTTGCCAATGAGATTCGCGAGCTGAGCAGTGGAACACAGGCTTCCTCCAACAGTATTATGGAAGCATTGTCAAGACTCGAAGCAATTTCCGAGAAGATGATGAAGTCCATCTCAGAGACCGTGGAACTGATCCAGGTCAATATTGAAAAAGTATCGAATGTCAACCAGAGTGTGACAAATATTACAAACGATGCGACAAGCCTTGGCGAAAACATCAAGGTCGTAGACAGCGCAGTCAAAGAAGTGGAGACATCCAACCAGACACTGACGGACAATATGCAGCAGGTCGGCGAAGTCATGGAAGTCATGACACAGAGCATCAATGGTGCGGAACTGACAACCAGGACGATGCTGAGCAAATACGAGGCAAGTGCCAAGAGTGCACTGGATATTGAGAGTGTTGTCGGCAAACTTATGGAGGAGCTGGGCGTCGGCGGATTCATGGGGGTACAGGATGTAAAACCTGGCATGAAGATCACGATTGCATTAAATGATGACAGCAGTAAAAAAGAGTATGCAGGCGAAGTTGCGGACTGCAGTGGCAAAGATCTCTTTGTAACCGCAGAAAGTGGAGTGAAAGACTTTGTTGACAAGAAGAATAAACATGAGTTATGTAAACTGCATATTGTAGTTGACAATGTCTTGTATTACTGGGATGACATTGAGATCCATCCGGTCAGACAGGGTGAAAAAGGTCAGTATAAACTGCATATTGAATCCAATCCGAAGGTATATAACCGAAGAAAATATCCTCGTATGCCGATCTCTAATGCATGTACCATCCGCTTAGAGGGAACAGATAAAACATATTCCGGAAAAATGGTAAATATCAGTGCAAACGGTTTTGCATTTTCTGTGCGTGACAATGTTTTTGCAAGCCAGAAAGGCAGAAATGTCCAGCTGGATGTGAAAGATTTTGCAGTAATTGGAAATAAGCCGCTGACCGGCTGCGTGATCCGAAGCTCCAACAATGAAGGTGAATTCATCGTTGGGTGCAGAATGCCGGAGGATAGCGAGCCGATCAAAGAATATGTAAGCAGGAATTACAATGGGAATTAGAAAAGAAAAGTAGATAAAGGGGCAATTCAGTTGAAGAGAAAAGCGGCATTATCTATTATAACTGCAGCATTCCTGATCGGTGTGGCAGCATGTGGAAATGGAAATATAAACAGTTCAGGTGCAGCGGCATCGAATGAAAACAGTGCATTACAGCAGTCTGACGCTGCGGAAAACAGTACCCGGAAAACATCAGCTACAGAGGAAAATGCAGATACGGAAGATGCATCCACAGAGAATAATGCAGACAGTAATACAGACACAGAGGAGAGTGCCCAAAACGGCACAGGAACAGAAAACACCGAGGGGCTTACATTTGCGGATCTTGCAGAATATCAGTTCGAGTTTTGCAGTGGCGCGGGTGGATGGGCTACGGATTTTACCATTGATTCCGACGGTCATTTCAGTGGTGAATATCATGATTCCGATATGGGAGTTACCGGGGACGATTATGAAAACGGAACTATGTATACAAGCGTATTCAATGGACATTTTAAAGATCTGACACAGGTAAACGACCATTGTTACCGGATGACACTTGCGGATATTTCCTATCAGGAAAATGAATTTGGCAGGGAAGAGATCAAAGATGGAACAAAGTATGTTTATTCAGATGCATATGGACTGACTGGTACAGATACTTTTCTGGTCTATATGGAGGGAACACCGGTCAGCGAAATTTCGGAAGAGGCATATTCCTGGCTTTCCATGGCAAACAAAAGTGATACAGAGCTTACGATGGTGGCACTTGTAAATGAGGGACAGGAAGAGGGAATCTATTCTTATAAGAAACTGTCCCCATTAGAGGATGCACAGACAACTTTTGAGAGTTATACGTCAAGTTATGAATACTGGACGGATGAGATCGATAAAGCGGAGTCACAGAGTGAGATAAACGATGATTCCCAAAAAAGATATGAGGTCATGGATGAGTGTCTGAATTATATCTGGAATCTCATAAAGAATGATACGGATGAGAACGCGTATCAGAAAATACTTGAAGAACAGCGGACCTGGATCGCAGATAAAGAAGCAAAAGCAAAGGCTGCTTCGGATGAGTATGGGGATGGAAGTGCTGGAACAGCAGCTTATTATGATAAGTCAGCAGAACTTACCATGACACGCTGTGAGGAATTGATCGAATATCTCAAGTAATGAAAGATAAGAGAAAAACAGAAGTAAGAGGCGAAAATCATGACGGCAGAAGATATCAAAGCATATTGTCTCAGTAAGCATAAGGCATGTGAAGCATACCCGTTTGGGAAAGTGCCGGTCTGCTACAAACTGAATGATAAAATATTTGCGCAGTTATATCCGGATGAGGGAAACTATAAAATTACATTAAAATGCACAGCGGATGCCGCACAGTTTTACCGGATGGTCTACCCGGATAAGATCATGGAAGGATATCATTGTTCGAAGGTTCAGAAACCTTACTGGAACACGATCTATCTGGATGATTTCCCGGAGAAGGAACTTTATAATATGATAGATTTTGCGTATGATACCGTGCTGCACGGTTTCAGCAAAAAAGTACAGAAACAGATATTGGAAGAGGCAGGGAAATAGTACCTGCTTCTGACAGAAAAACATCTGCTTTTTCCGCATCAAACGGAGAAAGCAGATGTTTTTTTTTCGTTGGGAACATGGTGAGCAGTAATTTTCCGTTGCGTGTAAGTCTTGTCTTTACAAATACACAACAAAATGATATATTCGATTTGAATATGATATATTAATAAATATAAATAATATGCAAATGATATATAAATGACATATAAAAAGGAGGAAAAAATGAAACTGGGGATCGATATGGGCGGTATGTCCATCAAAATGGGGCTGGTAAATGAGGAAAATGAGATTATTGGGAGAATCACAATTCCAACCGATCTGACGGTGCCGTATCAGATGCTGGTGGAACGCATGGCAGATGCCGTACAACAGATGCTTGAAAATGCAGGCATGACATTGGAACAGTGTGAGGGGATCGGAATTGGAAGTCCGGGAACGATCGACGCAAAGCGGGGAGTAATCCTGTATTCTAATAATTTTGGCTGGGAAAATGTACCAATCGTAGAAGAACTGAAAAAACATCTGGATGTGGGAATTGAAATTGCCAATGATGCGGACGCTGCGGCACTGGGAGAAGTATATGCCGGTGCGGCAGAAGGTGCAGAAAATGCAGTTCTTCTGACACTTGGAACGGGTGTGGGCAGTGGAGTGATCCTGGATAAAAAGATTTTTCGCGGTGGGATGCCGGGAGGCTGTGAGTTAGGACATTTGTCTATACGCCATGATGGCGTTCGCTGTACCTGTGGAAGAAAAGGCTGCCTGGAAGCATATGCCTCTGCGTCTGCACTTCTTCGGATCGCACGGGAAAAGGCAGCAGAGCACCCGGAATCTGTCATGAATGAGATGTGTAAAAATGACCTGGAACAGATGAATGGTAAGATTCCGTTTGACGCCGCAAAAGCCGGAGATGAAGCTGGCATGGAAGTTATAAAAGAATATGAGGGTTACCTCGCATGCGGAATTGCAAATGTGATAAATACGTTCCGGCCGGAAAAGGTGATCCTTGGCGGAGGAGTTGCTGCGCAGAAAGAAAATCTGACCGCACCGCTTAAGGATCTGGTGAAAGATATGTGTTTCGGTGGCAGTCATGGATATATTGCCGACATCGTGACCTCTGCACTTGGAAATGATGCCGGGATCATTGGAGCAGCAAATCTGGTAGTGTAAAATTGGTTATTGTTCACAGGCAGGCATTTTCTGAACTGAAAATGCTGTATGATACAGTGGTGGCAGCAGATTTTGCCGATTTGGAATGCGAAGCATCGGCAAAATCCGTTACTGGAACGGGGTACGAGTGAACAGTAACTAAAATTGCGGTGCGCAGTGTCACAGAAAGATTAACGGAGGCGGCAATGGGAAAAACAATTATGTATGAGCGGATCTATGCGGATCTGCTTGCAAAAATACAGAATGGAGATTACCAGCCGGGAGACCGGCTGCCATCGGAGAAAGAGTCAGCAGAGCTTTATGGGGTAAGCCGTATTACAGCGAAAAAGGCGATGGATATGCTGGCAAAGGAAAAAAAGATCAGCAGAGAGCCGGGAAGAGGTTCTTTTGTGTGCAGTCCGGCTGCTGCTGTGGAGATGAAAAAGGAGAGCCGGGGGACTGCCAATCAGCGGATCGGTGTAATATTCGATGGGTTTGGAAGCGATTTTGGCACACGGCTTTTGCAGGGGATTGAGAGCGAATGTGACAGGAGACAGTCAGATCTTTTGTTTAAGTGTACTTATGGAAGTATCGAAAAGGAAAAACAGGCGATCGACGCAGCAATCCGTGCGGGAGTAAAAGGTATTCTGCTTCTTTGCGCACAGGGGGATAATTATAACAGTAAGGTGTTAGAACTGGCACTGAACGGGTATCCGCTGGTGCTTATGGACCGGAGGATGCAGGGCATTTCAATCCCGTGTGTCAGAACAGATAATTATGAAGCGGCGAACGAAGTTACCAAAATACTTATCGCAATGGGGCATAAAAAAATCTGTTTTCTGACGCATGCGTCCGTTACGACGACAACGATCCATGAGCGCTACGAAGGATTTGCCCATTGTATGCTCAAATATGAAGACGCCAATGGGACATTTGCAAAACTTGAAAAATATAACCACATTCCAGAGGATATTGAAAAAGAATGCCGGGAATTTGATTATGCGCAGATTGCAGAGATCCTGGAAAAAAACAGGGAATGTACGGCATATATTGCCGCTGAATACCGGATCGGGGTGCTTTTTTCGAAATATTTAAAAGAGCATGGGATTTCAAAAAAGATTGCTGTATTTGATGGCATTGATGAGATCTATGAGCAGGATGATTTTATCCATGTGCGGCAGAATGAATTTGCGATGGGACAGCAGGCAGTCACACTTTTGGAGGAAATTACAACCGGAAAGAAACAGAACGAGGATATTATAATTCCCTATCAGATATCGGGGATTCTATAAAGCAGGAGATTCGTGTGAAAAAGACAGTACAAGAAGGGAGATTAAGATGAAAATAAAAGAGAATTATGCAGCGATCGAGCGTACGGTTGCTCTTGTAAAAGAAAAATTTGGTGCAGACAGCAAGATCGCGGTCATGTTTGAAAAGTGCATTTCGAATACGCTTCAGACAACGATTAAAATAAAAGAAAATGATACAGTATTTGTGATCACGGGGGATATTCCTGCTATGTGGCTGCGTGATTCGGCATGTCAGCTCCGCCCGTTTTTATTGTTTGCAAAGGAAGAACCGGAACTTGTGGAACTGGTATGCGGGCTGATCAAAAAACAAATGCAGTGCATTCTTTTAGATCCATATGCCAATGCATTTAATGAAAATGGCGACGGACAGTGCTGGGATCATGACAAGACGGATATGAAACCGGAGCTGTGGGAACGGAAATATGAGATCGATTCCTTATGCTATCCGGTACAGCTTTCCTATCTGCTCTGGAAGAATACAGGATGTACGGAGCAGTTTACCGGAGAATGGTTAGAAGCCGCAAAAGCCGTGATCCGCGTATTCCGAACGGAACAGGATCATGAAAATGCTTCCCCATATACATTTGAAAGAGAAAACTGCAGTTTTACCGATACTCTCTCAAGGGACGGAAAAGGTGCTCTGGTAAAAAGCAACGTCGGACTGATCTGGTCGGGGTTCCGTCCGAGTGATGATGCCTGTGTATATGGATATCTGATCCCGTCAAATATGTTAGCTTCCGTCATCCTTGGAAATATAGCAGAGATTGCCCGTGAAATCTACCATGATGAGAAACTGGCAGAAGAGGCAGATGCTTTTTCAAAGGAAGTGAGAAGTGCGATCGAGACACTTGCTATCCTTCCGGCACAGAAAACGGAATACTACGCATATGAGGTAGATGGTTTCGGCCAGTATCTTGTAATGGATGATGCAAATCTGCCAAGCCTTCTTGCGATGCCATACTATGGCTATTGCGACAATAAAAATGAGAGATACCAGAACACCAGAAAAGTGATCTTAAGTGACCAGAACCCATATTATTTCAGCGGAGAGTGCGCGGAGGGAATCGGAAGCCCACACACATACACGCGTTTCATCTGGCCAATGGCACTGGCAATGCAGGGACTTACCTCTGATTCCAAGGAGGAAAAATTAAAAATGCTTGAGATGATCGCAGACTGTGATGCGGAGACCAATCTGGTACATGAGTCATTTCATGTGGATCACCCGGAAGAATTTACACGTCCGTGGTTTTCATGGGCAAATTCCGTATTCTGTGAACTGGTACTGGACTATTGCGGACAGAAAGTAACCCTTTGATTTAAAAAGATATCTGTGCCTGTGCATAAATATGGGATATCAATGGAAACAGGCAGAAGCAGAGATTTTTATAATGTCCTAAATGGGCAGGAATGGAGAGCACTATGAAAAAGGCGCATATTATTTCTCATACACACTGGGACAGAGAATGGTATCTTCCATATGAAAAACATCATATGCTTTATATTGAAATGATGGATACACTGATCGATACTATGGAGAAAGATCAAGAATATAAATATTTTCATCTGGATGGACAGACCATCATGCTGGAAGATTATCTTCAGGTACGGCCCGAAAACCGTGCACGTCTGCAGAAGCTGATCGAGGATGGCAGGATTGCAATCGGTCCATGGTATGTATTGCAGGATGAATTTCTGACAAGCAGCGAGTCGAATGTCAGAAACTTACAGATGGGTTATAAACTTGCACAGGAATTTGGCGGAAAGTGGACAAAGATCGGATACTTCCCGGATTCCTTTGGAAATATGGGACAGGCGCCGCAGCTTTTAAAGAAGGCGGGCATTGACACGGCAGTATTCGGAAGAGGTGTAAAACCGACCGGATTTAATAATCAGACGGCCGACGCCTATGAGTCTGCCTATTCTGAGATGAACTGGCAGTCAGCAGACGGTTCTGCGGTGCTTGGCATTTTATTTGCAAACTGGTACAACAACGGCGCAGAAGTGCCGGTGGAAGAAGAAAAGTCAAAAGTGTACTGGGATAAAAAACTTGCAGATGCTGTGCGTTATGCCAGTACGGACCAGCTTTTATTCATGAATGGCTGTGATCATCAGCCGGTACAGACGGATCTGTCAGCTGCCATCCGCACGGCAAATGCGCTGTACCCGGATGTGGATTTCGTACATTCTGATTTCGCCGGTTATGTGGAGCAGATAAAAAAGGAACTGCCGGACGATCTGAACATGATCACGGGCGAACTGCGCAGCCAGAAGACGGATGGATGGTATACGTTAGCGAACACAGCATCCTCCCGCATTTATATCAAACAGTGGAATGTCCGCTGTGAGATGCTGTTTGAGAAAGTGGCAGAACCGCTCGCTGCGATTGCGGCAAAAGAGGGGATGGAATATCCGCAGGATCTGTTTACTTATGGATGGAAACTTCTGATGCAGAATCATCCGCACGACAGTATCTGCGGATGCAGCGTGGATGATGTACATCGTGAGATGATAACCCGTTTTGAAAAGACAGAACAGGTGGCACTGCACATTATTTCCATGTGTATGGACTATCTGAAAGGAAAGATCAATACCAGTGCAGTGAAGGAAGGAAACATTCCATTTGTCGTGGTCAATACGACCGGCTGGGACCGCACAGGTGTTGTGGAGATGGAGTTAGAAACCGATCGCATGTATTTCAGTGAGGCACCGTTAGCCGAAGTGATAGCACGCATGCATGAAAAGAAACTCCCGGAATACCGCGTACTTGACAAAGACGGGAGAGAGATCCCGGCGGTTGTCACTGAAATTGCAAATCATTTTAACTATGATCTGCCAAAAGATAAATTCCGCCAGCCATATATTGCAAAGCGCGTAAAGATTACCATGGAGGCAGCCGGTGTGCCGGCATTTGGATGGGACACTTATGTGCTGGCAGAGGCAGAAGATATCAATACGGCTAATTCACTGATCACTACAGAGAATACAATGGAAAATGAGTTTTTAAAGGCACACTTTGAACCGGACGGTTCTGTGGAACTGACCGATAAAAAGACAGGTCATGTATACAAGGATCTTGGTATCTTTGAGGACTGCGGGGATATCGGAAACGAATATATTTTCTTTGCCCCGGTAAATGACATACCGGTGACTACAAAAGGGACGAAAGCAGAGATTACGGTGGCAGAAGATAATGCATGCCAGGCCGTGATCCGTGTAAAACATACGATGATGCTCCCGGATGCAGCCGATAAAACGCTGGCAGGAGAGATTGAGGATCTTGTAGAGTTTAAATATCGCAAGGCATCCCGTGGCAGTCATTTGGTTCCATTTGAGATCGTGGCAGAGTATACCTTAGAGAGGAACGGAAAAGGACTGAAAGTAAAGACCACTTTCAATAACCAGATCAAAGATCATCGTCTGCGCGTCCTTTTTGAGACGGGATTAAAGACAGATTTCCATTACGCAGATTCTGTGTTTGAGGTGGCAAAGCGCCCGAACGTACCGGCAGACACATGGGAAAATCCGTGCAATGCCCAGCATCAGCAGTGTTTTGTCAATGTGCATGAGGATGCATATGGACTTACTATCGCCAATAAAGGTCTTGCAGAGTATGAGATTTTGCGTGACGGAAAAAATACGATTGCGGTAACACTTCACCGTGGTGTACGTGAACTGGGAGACTGGGGTGTATTTTTAACACCGGAAGCACAGTGCCTGGGCGAAAAGACCACGGAATATGAGATCATCCCACATGGCATGGGAGAGGAACTTTATCATTCCTACGAGGAGGCATACCAGTTCCAGACAGACTGGCAGACCGCGGGAATGGAAAGACAGACGGGAACCCTGCCACAAACATACCGGTTTGTAGAAAAGAAACATTTACAGGCAGTTCCGACCGCACTGAAACACAGTATGCTTACCGGGGATGTCATTCTGCGTTTCTGCAACCTTTCAGATGAAGAGACGACGGTGACTGTCTCACAGCCTGAGATTTTTACCTATGATCTGTTAGAAAAAGACCGGTTACAGAAAGAAGAGAATGAAATCGTGTTAGGAAAACATGAGATACGTACGATCGGATGGAGAGGATAGTTGGCTTCGACTGCTACCTTTTTTCTACATCCATTACCCTGAAACTGGGTAAAAAAATAGCCATTTGGAATTTAATCCAGATGGCTTATATTTTCCGTCGTTTCTGCTTTATATATCTCCTAATATTAAAAGTGGCTATGCTTTTAGTATAGCCACAATGAAGAATCACCAAAGGCGATTTTTACACTTTTACGACCTCCACGTTTTTTCTGGCGGATATCTATTGTCAATTCATGCGCCCAGATGGAAGCAACATATCCGAATAGATGATCTCATACCGGATATAGGAAGTCTCCGGCGGGGCATCCGGGTAATTCATGCGAAATTCGATCTGCATCGCAAGGCGTTTCCCAAGAAGGTTATTCTTTACATTTACGGTGGTAACTCTGTTGATCACATTCGTATACTCTTTGCTGCAGTCAAAGCCGGTCAGCAGGATATCGTTATGGAAATGATGTGGGTTTTCCTCTAAATACATTTCCACATAATGTGCCACATAATCACTGACACACACAATCGCATCGACATCTGGATCGAGACTGTCTAAAAAGTTGAAAATACAGTCTCCATAATGCCCGATTCCGATCGAATCGGTAAAACAAAGATCTTCTATCAGCGGAAAGTTATGTTTTTTGAGACTTTCCAAAAAGCCCAGATACCGGTCGGTGTTCGTTTGCGCATAATTGATATCCCCGATGAAAGAGATACGTTTGCAGCCTTTTTCAAATAAATGATCTACGATCTGTTGTTCTGTGTATTTCCCTTCAATTAATAAAAGATCTCCGGTCAGCGTTTTCAGTTCGATCTCCGGTACGGTATCTAAAAATACTTTTGGTATTTCAAGTTCATTGATTAATGTTAAAAGATGCTTATCATATACGTTTAAAACAATGATTCCCTGTACGGTATCATCTTTCAGCACATCTGGCAGTTCGTATTCAGAAGTGCATGAGGTTGGAACATAAGTGTACATGAGATTGATGTTGGATAAAGAAAGTTCCTGTGCCATACGGTGAATGATGTTTGTCCAAAAAATAGAGGAATCCGGGCGCGAAACAACCAAAGAAACAGTTTTTGCCTTTGGAACCTCTGTGAAATGTGGTTCAGAGGGAAGTTTGTCGTATCCAAGTTCGTGTGCTTTTGCTATGATTTTTTCCTTCATTTCATCAGAAACACCCGGACGGTGGTTAAATGTTTTCCAGACGGTAACACGGGAGGTCCCAAGGGCGTCTGCAATATCCTGCATCGTTACTTTCGACATAAGAAATTCCTTTCTTTTCTGGTATCGTTCTTATCATATCACAAATATCGTGCATGAACAAAAGATATTAAAAATGTTAACTAATAATGTAAACTTTAATTTACATTATTAACGTCTAAATAATTACAATAATATGTTAACAAAAGATAACAAAAAAGTCAATTATATTGTAAAAAATAACTAAAAAAAGCTATAAAATGTTATGCACAACGGAAAAAGCAACAAGAAAGCAGGATATTATATTGACAATACATGTGAAAAATGATAACTTATAAATGCAACAAATGATAACACAATAACAACGAGGGAGATGATAAAATGGCTGGCAAGAAAAAGACCAATATAAAGAAAAAAAGGTGGACGAAAGATGATACAGAACTGACGATCCTTGCGCTGCCGACAGCGGTGTGGTTTCTCATCTTCAGTTACCTGCCAATGTTTGGAATCATTATAGCATTTAAGAATTACAAACTGTCAGCGGGACACGGATTTATTTACAGCCTGTTTCACAGTGAATGGTGCGGGTTTGATAACTTCAAATTCTTTATACAGTCCAATGCATTTACGATGCTGCTTCGGAACACCATTCTATATAATATCGTATTTATTATTTTAGGACTGGTAATCCCGGTTACACTTGCGATTATAATCAGCCAGATCTACAGCAAGTTTAAATCAAAAGTTTACCAGACACTTATGTTTTTCCCACATTTCATGTCATGGGTAGTTGCAAGTTATTTTGTATTTGCATTTTTATCTCCAGACAAAGGAATTTTAAACCAGATCATTACACATTTTGGAGGGCAGAGCATCCAGTGGTATTCCAATCCAAAATACTGGCCATTGATCTTAGTTGTCATGAATCTCTGGAAAACAGTCGGATACAGCATGGTCGTTTATCTGGCAAGTATTACAGGAATTGATGGAAGTCTGTACGAGGCGGCTGTGATTGATGGAGCGACAAAATTCCAGCAGGCAAGATATATTACGATCCCGTCTATTAAGCCGATCGTGATCATGATGTTTATTTTAAATGTTGGAAAAATCTTCTACTCCGATTTTGGTTTGTTCTATCAGGTGACACAGGGCATCCCGAACTCGCTTTATAAAGTTGCTTCCACATTTGATACTTATATTTACAATGCACTGCAGACAAATGTTGCGATTGGAAAGACAGCAGCAGCCGGATTCTTCCAGTCGATCGCATGCTGCATTACGATTTTACTTGCAAACTATATTGTCTCAAAGATTGACAGCGACAGCGCGATCATTTAAGAGGTGTTGATATGACAAAACAAAAAGAAGAAGTTAGCAAATTAAACCGGATCAAACCGGCAACCAATATTATTTTTAACCTGATATTCCTGATCCTTGGACTTGCATGTATCACTCCGGTGATCCTGGTATTCATTATTTCCATTACAAAAGAGAGCGAGCTTGTGACACATGGATATTCCTTTTTCCCGAAAGCATTTTCACTGAGCGCATATTCCTATCTGTGGAATGAGCGTGCAAGTATTGGAAATGCCCTTCTGATATCGGTTCTTGTCACGGTATTAGGAACACTGATCGGACTTGCACTGACTACGATGATGGGATATGTCTTATCGAGAAATGAGTATAAACTGAAAGGATTTTTTACCTGGGTCGTATTTATACCGATGATCTTTAACGGTGGTATGGTTGCAAACTATGTGGTAGTTGCCAATATTTTAAACCTCAGGAATACGGTCTGGTGCCTGATATTACCGCTGGCTGTGTCCTCGTTTAATATCATTATAGCCAAGACGTTTTTTAAATCGACGATCCCGGATTCCATCGTGGAATCAGCAAAGATTGACGGGGCTTCCGAGTTTACGATCTTTTTGAAGATTATTGTGCCAATTTCAAAACCGGTATTTGCAACCATTGGACTGTTCTTAAGTTTTGGATATTGGAATGACTGGTTCCAGTCCTCCTTATACGTCAGCGAGAAGAAACTGACGTCATTACAGGCATTACTGAACAATATGATCCAGAATATCCAGTACATTGCAAATAACCCGAGTGCGGGACTGTCATTGCAGCAGTATAAAAATTCAATGCCGACAGAGTCCATCCGTATGGCGATCGCGGTGCTTGTAGTTATTCCGATCGCATGTGTATATCCGTTTTTCCAGAGATATTTTATTTCCGGTCTTACGGTAGGAGCTGTCAAAGGATGATCAGGTGAAACGGATGCGATAGCATCTGAAGATAAAGAAACAGAACAAATAATTTTATTTCAAACATGGAGGGTAAAGTATGAAGAAAAGAGTTTTAAGAATGATGGCAACAGGTCTTGTTGGATGCATGTTGGTGGGAACAGCAGCAGGATGTGGAAATTCAGGTACATCCAATACGTCGAGTTCATCTGGTGCATCCGATTCCAGCACCGCGAAAGACGAAAAAAGTTCTGACGATATCGTGACATTAAAATGGATTCAGATCGGCGGAGGCCAGCCGGATAACTATGATGCATGGCAGGAACACATTAATGAGTATCTTGCAGACAAGATCGGTGTAAATATCGATGTGGAGATTATCTCCTGGGGCGACTGGGAAAAGAGAAGAAGTACCATTATCAATACGGGAGAGGACTACGATATCATTTTCTCAAATGATGTGGTATATGAGAGTGATGTGAGACTGGGCGCTTATTATGATATCACAGATCTGATTGAAAAAGACTGTCCGGATGTCAAGAGCCTGATCCCGGAGGACTACTGGGAGGCAGTGAGTGTAGATGGAAAGATTTATGGTATCCCGACTTATAAAGACAGTTCGACAACACAGTATTTTGTATGGGATCAGGATCTGTGTGACCAGTTAGGACTTGATGTGAGCAATCTGACAGAACTCGACCAGTTGACTGATGCATTTGATACGATTTATAAAGAAACCAATCAGCCGGTAACTTACCGTGCATCTGATGCGCCATGCCAGTTTGTTACTACCGTTTATGATAATCTTGCACTTGGACTTCCGGCACTCGGCGTTGCATATGATGATTCATCCAAAAAGGTTGTAGCTACCTATGAGCAGGAAGATGTAATGAATGACCTGAAGTTATATCATGAATGGTTCCAGAAAGGCTACATTAATCAGGATGCTGCAACGTTAGGTGAACTTCCAACTTATCAGGCATTTAACATTGCACAGGGATGGAGCCAGGCAGCACAGACTACATGGGGACCGAACATGGGTGTCAATGCGACAGCCGTTCAGTGGAGAAAGACAGTAGTATCCAGAGGATCTGTACAGGGATCAATTAACTGTATCTCTGCAAACAGCAAACATCCAGAGGAAGCATTAAAATTCTTAAACCTTGTAAATTCTGATACTTATGTAAGAGATGCATTATATTATGGACTTGAGGGCGACAACTTCAACTATACAGATGACAAGAAAGTTGAAAAAACAGATAAGCAGTGGCTGATGGCAGGTTATAGCCAGGGAACATTCTTCAATGTAAGTCTGTTAGCTGACCAGGAGACGAATCAGTGGGATGAAGTAAAAGAGTTGAACGAAAAAGCAGAGGCTTCACCGGTTATCGCAGTTTCTATTGACACAACAGAGTTTGAAGATGAACTTGCAAACTGTACAGAGATCTACAACAGATATAAGAGTGAGATCAACACAGGTGCAGTTGATCCGGAAACGGCTGTCCCGGAAATGATGAGTGAGATGCGTGCAGCAGGATTTGATGATATCGTTGAGAAAGTACAGGCTCAGATCGACGCGGCAAACTAACATCTTGCAAAGAGATACAGCAGGAAATAAAAAACCAAAATGAGATGATAGAGGGCTGATACATAAAAATAAAAGAATTGAAATTTATGTATCAGCCCTTTTACAAAGGAGCAGGTATGAGTAAAATAATTGGAAAGTCATTGCCAAATATTCCATGGCAGGAAAAACCGGAAGGGTATACGATGCCAGTATGGCGTTACACAGAAAACCCAATCATTGGAAGAAATGGAAATAAAGTTTCGAACAGTGTGTTTAATAGTGCAGTTGTTCCGTTTGAGGACGGATTTGCAGGCGTATTCCGCTGTGACAGCAGGTCGATCAGCATGGATATTTTTGTTGGAAGAAGTAAAGATGGTATCCATTGGGATATCGAGGATACACCAATCCAGTTTGAGGGAGAGGATGAGGAGATCTTAAAAAGAGAGTACCGCTACGATCCAAGAGTCTGCTTTATCGAGGACAGATATTACATCACATGGTGCAACGGATACCACGGTCCAACCATCGGTGTTGCCTATACATTTGATTTTAAAAAGTTTGTGCAGTTAGAAAATGCCTATGTGCCGTGTAACCGGAACGGTGTTCTGTTCCCGGAAAAAATAAATGGCATGTATGCAATGTTAAACAGACCAAGCGATAACGGACATACACCGTTTGGCGATATTTTTGTAAGTTTCAGTAAAGATATGGAGTTCTGGGGCAGACACAGACATGTGATGAGCCCGATCCCAGGAGATGAATCTGCATGGCAGTGTACCAAAGTTGGACCGGGTCCGATTCCGATCAAGACAGATGAGGGATGGCTTCTGATCTATCATGGTGTAATTACAACCTGCAATGGTTTTGTATACCGTATGGGTGCAGCACTTTTAGATTTAGAACAGCCATGGAAAGTGCTGGCGCGCTCAAAAGAATATATTTTAGCACCGCATGAATATTATGAGTGTGTCGGGGATGTCCCGAATGTTGTTTTCCCTTGTGCAGCACTTGCAGATGCTGATACGGGAAGAATCACGATTTATTATGGATGCGCGGATACGGTGACAGGAATGGCGTTTACAACAGTTGATGAAATTTTGGATTATATCAGAAAGTAGACAGGAGCGAGAGGTGCCGGAATGGATTTCTTAGACAAAAGAGTCGGTGTAATTTGCAACGAACTTAAGAAATTAAAAGTAAAACAGGTATTTCCACTGACACAGTGGGAGTACAAGGAAGGAAACTTTATTCACCCGGAGGATGCATTAAAAGACGAGGCAGCCTGGGAAAACTTTGACTGCAAGACCATGCACTGGTATGGAAAGGACCGTCATTACTGGTTCCGCACGACCTATACCGTTCCGGAGGAGCTGGATGGCAAAAGCATATGGATCCGCGTTTCCTCACAGATCGACGAGTGGGATGACGGAAGAAATCCGCAGTTTATCGTGTTTGTGAACGGGGAGGTTTATCAGGGTATCGATATGAACCACAGGGAGTGCCTGATCACAAGAAGCGGAAAGGCAGGAGAGACACTGACCATCGATCTGCAGGCATATACCGGGATCATGCATGAGGAATTTGCGCTCCGCACACAGATCGAGGAGATCGATGCAGAGATCGAAAAACTCTATTATGACCTGTGGGTTCCGCTTGCAGCGTTTTCCCGCATGGAGGCAGATGATAAAAACCGCAAGGATATTGAGTATGTGCTCAATGAGACGATCAATCTGCTGGATTTAAGGACCCCGTATTCCGAAGACTTTTACCGGAGTGTGAGAGAAGCGTCTGCTTATATCCAGAAAGCACTTTATGAGGATATGGCAGGGTATGAGGATGTGATCGCAACCTGTATCGGACATACGCATATCGATGTTGCGTGGTGGTGGACTGTGGCACAGACAAGAGAAAAAGTCGGACGCAGCTTTGCAACTGTGTTAAAGCTGATGGATGAATATCCAAATTATAAGTTCATGTCCAGCCAGCCGCAGTTATATGCATTTTTAAAGGAGCGTTATCCGGAATTGTACGAGAAAGCAAAACAGCGCATCAAAGAGAAACGCTGGGAGCCGGAAGGCGGTATGTGGGTCGAGGCAGACTGCAACCTGACATCGGGAGAATCCCTCGTCCGTCAGTTTATGCATGGCAAACGCTTTTTCAAAGAGGAATTTGGCGTGGACAACCGTATCCTCTGGCTGCCGGATGTGTTCGGTTACTCCGGGGCATTGCCGCAGATCATGAAAAAGTGCGGAATTGATTATTTTATGACGACGAAGCTTGCATGGAACCAGTTCAATAAAGTGCCTTACGATACGATGATGTGGCGTGGAATCGACGGGACAGAGGTGCTGACACACCTGATCACGACCCTTGGCGTGAGCCAGCCGATCAAAGATTACTTTACGACCTATAATGGCATGCTGCACCCGGATGCGATCATGGGAGGATGGATGCGTTACCAGAATAAAGATATCAATAACGATATCTTAGTCTCCTACGGTTACGGCGATGGCGGCGGCGGCCCGACCAGAGAGATGCTCGAGACCTCGATCCGTATGGAAAAGGGAATCAAAGGGATTCCGAAAGTACGCCAGGAATTTTCACGCACCTATTTTGAAGAACTTGAGGAGCGTGTGAAGGGCGACAGACGCCTGCCGGTATGGGAAGGTGAATTTTACTTTGAGTACCATCGCGGAACCTATACCTCCATGGCGAGAAATAAACGCAGCAACCGTAAGGCGGAACTTGGTCTGATGGATCTGGAACTGTTGTCCGTTTTAGCACAGGCACAGGTTGCGTATCCGGCAGAAGAACTCGACCGCATGTGGAAAAAAGTCCTGATCAACCAGTTCCATGATATTCTGCCTGGATCTGCGATCCATGAAGTATATGAGGTGACAAAGGAAGAATACGCTGCACTTCAGAAAGAGATCAAAGCACTGGAAGAGGAACGTCTCCATGCACTCGTGGGAGATGGCGAAGGCATCACTATTTTCAATACAACCGGACACGACCGCAGTGATATCGTAGAACTTGGGGAGATCCATGCGGAAGCGTTAAAGGATGCAGAGGGCGTGATCTATCCGGTACAGAAGACTGCAGAAGGTGCAGTGGTCTATGTAGAGCATCTGCCGTCAAAAGGATATAAGACATTTGCGGCTGTATCCAGTGAAATTGAGCAGAAAACACCGTTTGTCCTTGTGGATGACCATACGCTTGAGACACCGTTTTATACGATCCATCTGGATGCGGAGGGACGTTTTGACCGCATCTACGATAAGGAAAACGACAGGGAAGTACTGCAGGATGGCAAAAAAGGCAATCAGTTCCGCATGTACGAGGATAAGCCGATGTGCTTTGATAACTGGGATGTGGATATTTACTATACCGAAAAGTACTGGGATGTCAATGATGTGATTTCTATGGAATGGACAGAGTGCGGTCCGGTGCGTGCAACGTTAGAGATGGAGCGGAAAGAAAGCAATTCTGTGATCCACCAGAAGATCCATTTCTATGCAGACAGCAGAAGGATCGAATTTGAGACTTATGTGGACTGGAAAGAGCATCAGACATTGTTAAAGGTACATTTCCCGGTCAATGTACATACCGATGAAGCAACATTTGATGTACAGTTTGGTAATCTGACACGCAAAGTGCATACCAATACGAGCTGGGATAAAGCACGTTTTGAGAGCTGCGGACAGAAATGGATCGATCTCTCGGAAGGTCACTACGGAGTCAGCATGTTAAATGACTGCAAATATGGACATTCCGTGAAGGATTCTGATATGGCACTGACACTGATTAAATCCGGCATCGAACCGAATCCGGTGGCAGATCAGGAAGAGCACTATTTTACCTATGCAATCTATCCGCATGCGGAAAAATGGCAGGAAGCAAAGACCGTGGAGCAGGCATATGACCTGAACCAGCCGGCTATTGCAGTGGCAGGAGGAAAGCCGGGAAGCCTGTTGTCAAAAGCATCTGTGGACAGGTCCAACGTTGTATTAGAGACGATCAAGTGTGCAGAGTCCGGTCATGGCATCATTATCCGTATGTATGAGAGCGAAAATGCACTCACAAAGACAAATCTTGTAGTTGAGGGGAACTACAACAAAGCGTTTGTCTGCAATCTGCTCGAGGAGGAAGAAGCAGAATTAGAGTTGAAAGACGGAGTGGTTTGTGTACAACTGAAACCGTATGAAGTTGTTACTGTAAAACTCGTTTAAAATCATATAGAGGCATTCAGATTCCGAAGAGAGTTCGGTGGGATGCCTCTCTTTTTATAGGGAGATTTACGTTATGACCAATAAATTAAGCCATATTTTTGAGTGTTCCGATCATATTACGGAAAAACAGTATCGGACCAGCAGGGCACTTTTTATCCTCGATGGATGCGCTTCCACACAGATTTTTACGGTTACTTCCGGCGCATTTTTATCGGGACTTGCCTATCTTGTGGGTGCGGGGACGGCACTGACCGGGATCATAGCTGCACTGCCGACGCTGATGAATACCATCCAGATTTTTTCCTCTGTCGTCTATGAGAACCGCGCAGGCAGCAAACGGATCACGGTAGAGTTTGCACTCATCCAGCGCTTATGCCTGCTCATGATGCTGTTTGTTCCGACATTGATGTTAGGAGCGAGAATCTCGGTGGCAGTGATCGCGGTGCTGTATTCCTGTGCACATTTCTGTGGGGCATTTATCAACACCGGGGCAAATAACTGGCTGATCAGCCTGGTGAAAAAAGAACGGTTGGGAAGATATCTCGGACTGAAGGATTCAATGACTTTAGTTGCGTCCACAGGCGGTTCCCTGATCTTAAGTAAAATTTTAGATGCCTACCGTTTCGCGGATCAGGAGATTCTGGGATTCCGGATCATCGGCATTTTATGTATCGGTATCTGCGTGGTCGACATTACCTGTCTCACGCTGATCCGGGAACCGGAAAATGTGAAACATGTGGAGCCACTGAACATAAGGAAAGCAATACAGATGCCGCTCACAGACCAGAATTACCGCAATATATTGATTTTCTTCCTGCTGTGGAGTGTGGCGTCTAATTTTGCCAGTCCGTTTTTTTCTATTTATATGTTAGAGAATCTGGGGCTGTCCTATTTTTATATCACCGTCATGAATATGGTTGCATCGGTGGCGCGGATCGCGGCTGCAAATCTGTGGGGGAAGGCAGCAGACAGTTATTCGTGGAGGCTTGTCACGCTGGGGTCCATTTTTATGCTGGGAGTTGCATATATCGGCTGGGGACTGCTGACGAAAGAAAACTGTATCTACTGGCTTCCGGTCGTACAGGCTGTGAGCGGGGTTGCCTGGGGCGGCATCAATATTGCGACTTTTCGGATGCAGTTTGCCTTTGCACCGTTAGAACACCGTGTCAGCTATGTCAGCTTCTGCTCAACAATGGTTGGGTTTGTAGGATTTTTTTCATCCATGCTCGGATCGACATTTGTGGCATTAGCAAAGGATATCAGGATTTTAAACATTCCGGTAGATAACATACAGATGGTGTTTATTTTGTCTGCATTCGGAATTATTGCAAGTGCATTATACAGCCGAAAAATAAAGGAGAAATGACAGGACAGATATGGAGAGAGATAGCAGAAAGCGGGCAGAGGCGCTGCTTGCGCAGATGACCGCAACAGAAAAAGTGGGACAGTTAAACCAGCATTTATATGGTTTTCGGATCTACCATGTAGAAGATGGAAAAATTATTTTTACGCAGGAATTAAAGGATGAAGTAAAAAAGTGGGGCGGGATCGGCACGATCTATGGTCTTTACCGTGCAGATCCATGGTCGGAAAAAAATTATGAGACAGGGCTTGCCGGGGGACTTTCCATGCAGGCATATAATCAGTTACAGAAATATGTGATCGAACACAGCCGCCTTGGAATTCCATTTTTACTGAGCAGTGAATGTCCACATGGACATCAGGCGTTAGACGGATATCTGCTCCCGGTCAATCTGGCAGTAGGTGCATCGTTTGACCCGGCATTGTATGAGCGGGCAGGGCAGGTGTGCGGCAGGCAGTTAAAGCAGATGGGCGTGGATTTTGCACTGGTTTCGGCACTGGATATTTTAAGAGACCCAAGATGGGGGCGCAGTGAGGAGTGTTATGGGGAGGATCCATATTTATCGGCAGAGCTCGCGCGGGCGATCGTAACAGGAATCCAGAAAGAGGGCGTTGCAGTGGTTGCAAAACACTTTTGTGCACAGGGGGAGACGACCGGAGGGGTCAATGCCAGCGCAGCGAGGATCGGAGAGAGGGAACTGTGGGAGATCCATTTACAGGCGGCGAAGGCATGTTGTGAGGCGGGCGTAAAAGGCATTATGGCTGCATACAACGAGATCGATGGAAAATTCTGCCATGCCAACAGACATCTGCTGCAGGATATTCTGCGGGAACAATTGGGGTTTGACGGGGTCGTGATGGCGGATGGCATCGCCATCGACCAGTTAGACATTATGACGGGGGATAATATCAGGTCGGCAGCACTTGCACTGAAAGCAGGTGTGGATATCAGTCTGTGGGATGAAGGTTATACAAAGTTAGAGGAGGCGTTAAAACAGGGATTTATCACGGAAAAGGAACTCGATCAGGCGGTCCTTCGAGTGCTCACTTTGAAATTTGAGCAGGGACTGATGGATAAACCTTATATTGATGAAAACGGGAACCGTACCGCCTCTTACAGCGAAAATGGTGCTGTTTCATTTCCGACAGAGGCATATCAGGAGTCGGAAAAACTGGCGCGCGAGTCGGTAGTGTTGTTGAAGAATGAAAATGTACTGCCGATTGGGAGAGCAGAAAAAATAGCTCTGATCGGTCCAAATGCGGATGATATTTACCGGCAGATCGGTGATTATTCACCTCCAATGGACAGGGCAGGATATGAGACGTTAAAGAGCGGCATGGAAAAAGAATTTGGTGCAGACCGGGTTCGCTGTTATAATGGACATGAGGTCGGGACGGCTGTTTCTCTTGCGGAAAATGCGGATATTATCGTGCTGGCATTAGGCGGATCATCGAGTCGTTTTAAAGGGGCGCTGTTCGATGAAAACGGTGCGGCAAAAGTACAGGGAGTACTTGAGATGGACTGTGGGGAGGGCATGGATACCGCCAGATTACAGCTCCCCGGGAACCAGAACGAACTGTTTACGGCTGTCTGTGCGCTGAAAAAACCGGTGATCTCCGTAGTCATTGCCGGGCGGCCTTATGCAATCCCTGAAATTGCGCAGGATTCAGATGCACTGTTATATGCTTTTTATCCGGGACCGATGGGAGGAAAAGCAATCGCGGAGTTGTTGTCTGGAAAATATGCACCGTCCGGCAGACTGCCGGTGTCCCTTCCGCGAAACTGCGGACAGCTTCCGGTGTACTATAACCATACGGTGTCCTATCCGGCAATGCACTATTGTGATATGGAACAGGGAGTTTTGTATACATTTGGGGAAGGAATGGGATATTCCCACATGGAGTATGTGGATATCTGTCTTAAAAAGCAGCAGGATGTGTGGATTATTTCAGGAATTGTAAAGAATAAAGGAAATATAGATGATACGGCAGTGCTGCAATGCTACCGGAAAGTGTTGTCCGGTGAGCTTGTGCCAAGAGAGCGGGAACTGGTTGCATTTTCCAGAATAAAAGTGGAAAAAGGAAGTCAGAAGGCATTTGAAATCGTTATGGATGCGGATAAATTCCGGTATTTTAATGAGAGTGGTGCAAAGATTTATAAGAGTAAAATACTTTTAATGGATAGTGGAAAAATAATTTTTGAAGAATAGGAAGAAATTCTGACAGCAGGAGGAGAAAATTATGTATTTATTACCAAAGCCAAAAACAATCAAAGAACAGGACGGACAGATGCTGCTTTGCCACAGCACACATATTGTGATGACAAAAGAGGTGGCAGAGACAGAGATGCATGCAGCAAAAAGACTGCAGGAGGCGATCAGGCAGGAAACGGGGCTTATCCTGCCGTTTTCCGTAGGGGAAGTAAGGGAGGGGGATCTCTCTCTTGGGATCGCAAAAACATTACCAGAGCAGACATATGAGATCACGATCGACGAAAAAGGCGGACAGATTTCAGGCGGCGACGGGGCTGGCGTGCTTTATGGTGTGGAGACCTTCTGCCAGATCGTACAGCAGTGTGGCGGGATACTGCCCTGTGTACAGATTCAGGATGCCCCGGATATGCCAAACCGTGGTTATTATTTTGACCAGACAAGGGGACGTGTGTTAAAACTGGAAGAACTCAAAAAAATTGCAGACAGGATGTGCCGCTATAAATTAAACCAGCTTCAGCTTTATGTGGAACATACCTATCTGTTCCGTGACTTTTCGGAAATGTGGAGGGATCAGACTCCGCTTACGGCAGAGGAGATCCGCGAACTTGACAGTTATTGCCGGGAACGTCATATTGAACTGGTTCCGTCGCTGGCAAGTTTTGGACATCTGTGCACACTGCTCTCCACAAAAACATATGGGGATCTCTGCGAGATGGAGGATTCCTGGAAGGAGCCGTTTTCCTTCTGGAACCGGATGCGGTATCATACGATCAATGTCTCCGATGAGCGTTCCCTTCCTCTGATCAAAAAGATGATCGCAGAATATATGCAGTTGTTTTCTTCCAACAAATTTAATATCTGTGCGGATGAGACATTCTGCCTTGGCAAATATAAATCGAAAAAACTTACCGAAGAGCGTGGCGTCCATCGGCTTTATATTGACTATGTCAAAGAGCTTGCACAATTTCTGGTGGAAAATGGAAAAATCCCAATGTTCTGGGGCGATATCATCTGGAATTCGCCGGAACTGATGAAGGAACTGCCGGAGAGCATGATCTGCCTGAACTGGGGATACGCACCGGAACAGAGGGAAGATGAGACGAGGGCGATCGCACAGACGGGTGCAGTGCAGTATCTGTGTCCGGGTGTATGCGGCTGGAACCAGTGGGCAAACTTAATAGAAAATTCTTATAAAAATATTACAAGAATGTGCGGTTATGCGGCAAAATATCATGGCATCGGTGTGTTGAACACAGACTGGGGAGATTTTGGACACGTTAATGATCCGGCATTTTCTGTTCCGGGGATGATCTACGGTGCTGTATTTTCCTGGAATGGGGAGAAGATACCATTTGCAGAGTTAAACCGTATGATCTCCCGGATCGAGTACGGGGATATCACCGGAAATTATGTTTCCCATCTGGCAGAAATCTGCGGGCAGTCGGTATTTCAGTGGAGAGAAGCTGTTATGTATTATGAGAACCGGTGTTTAAAGCATGAACTCGAAGAGGGCGAAGATCTGTTCCGCGGTGTGGATCAGGCGGGCGTAGATGCTGCAGCAGATGCCCTGCGTGATTTATATAAAAAACTTTTGGAGAGCACGCGGGCGATGCCGGAAACGAAAAAACAGATGCAGCTTTTATCCGTGACATTGCAGGGGATCGGTATTTGGAATGCCGTAGGACTCCTGACAGAAAGCAGGGAAAAAACGGGAAGTTTTGATATGCAGAAAGGTCTGGAACTGGCAGAAAAGTTAGAATGCTGGTTTATGGCTTATAAAGAAAACTGGAGAGCCACCAGCAAAGAAGGCGATCTGCATCATATTGCAGAGATCGTGTTCTGGTATGCAGACTGGATGCGCAGAAAATGATAAAAAAGTATAAATTCTATCAGGTGATAACTGATTAATCATCAGGACTTTTCACGGGAAATTTATGATATAGCATATTGTCTGCTGCCGGAATCATAAGCAAATGAGAGGATACAAGAATAAATCTCAATATTTTCCACATACTAACTCCAAAGCTGATATATAAGAAAGAGCTGCTTTATCAAAATATAGCATTGGAGGATAACAACGTGAAAGCAACAGGAATTGTTCGCCGTATAGATGACTTAGGACGCATTGTGGTACCAAAAGAGATCAGAAGGACATTAAGAATCCGTGAGGGAGATCCGCTGGAGATATTTACAGACCGCGAGGGAGAGATCATCCTGAAAAAATATTCGCCGATCGGTGAACTTGGACAATTTGCCGGGGAATATGCAGAGAGTCTGGCACAGACGACGGGATATCTTGTCCTTGTGACAGACTGCGACCATGTGATCGCAGTATCGGGAAGCGGCAAAAAGGAATTTGAAGGAAAACCGATCAGTAAACAGCTAGAGGAAGCCATCAGTGAGAGAAAGAACTATCAGGCATCCGCAGGGGATGCAGGATTTATGAAAGTGACGCTGGATGATGCCGGGGAATATACGGAGCAGGCATTAAGCACGATCATCTGTGAGGGAGATGCGATCGGTGCAGTGGTCATCTGTAATAAGGATGAAAAAAAGAAAATGAGTGATACCGAAGGAAAACTGGCTGCTGCGGCAGCATCATTTTTGGGAAGACAGATGGAACAGTAAAAAAGAAGATCAAAGATAAGAAGAGGCGGCGGGGTTTCTAATAAGAAAATTCCGCTGCTTCTTTTCACTATTGGAAAAACAGAAAAAATCATATACAATAGACACTGTAAATGAGACAGAAATGGAGCAGCTTATGAAATTCATACATGTTTCGGATGTACATCTTGGGATAAAACCGGATGTGGGAAAACCGTGGAGTGAAAAAAGAGCGCAGGATATCTGGGATTCGTTTGCAGAAGTGATCGATGCAGCAGTGGAGCTAAAGCCGGATTTTTTGCTGATATCAGGGGATTTATTCCATGCGCAGCCTTTGAAAAGAGAGCTTAGGGAAGTTAATTATCTTTTTAGCAGGATACCACAGACGAAAATCATTCTGATGGCGGGCAATCACGATTATCTTCGAACGAAATCCTATTATCTGACAATGGAATGGGAGGAAAATGTTTATTTTTTCCGTCAGGAAGAACCCGGTCATTTTGATTTTGATGAGGAAAATGTCAGCATTTATGGATTAAGTTACTGGCATAGAGAGATTGGGGATGCTATTTATGATTCGGTCATCCCGGAGGATAGATCAAGGATCAATCTCCTTTTAGTACATGGCGGAGACAAACAGCATATCCCATACAATCCCAAACTTATCTTGGAAAATGGGTTTGATTATATTGCTGCCGGGCATATCCATAAGGGAGAACAGCAGATTCCGGGGAGGGCAGTGATGGCGGGAAGTCTGGAGCCGACGGATAAAAATGATGTCGGGCCGCATGGATACTGGCTGGGGACGATCGACAAAGAGCATACGGATATTCATTTTCATCCGGTGAAAAAGTGTGAATACTGTCATGAAATTTATCCGGTTACGGCAAAAACAACGGATCTTGAACTTGGGGATTGGGTGAGAAACCTGCTGGAGGAAAGACCCGGATATCAGTATTTTCGTTTATTTCTGCGGGGAAAAATTTTGCCGGATATAGAATTTGATACAGAAAAACTTGAAACGTTTGACCGGGTTGTTGATGTGACAGAGCAGCTTTTGCCGGATTATGATTATGATAAATTAAAAGAAAACTATAAAGGTACCCTTTTGGGGAATTACATAAAAGAAATGGAAAAAAGACCACAGGATGTGGTCACAAAAAAAGCGTTGGAATATGGAGTCAATGCATTATTGGGATATAAGATATGCAGATAAAAGAAGCGATCATTGGTCAGTTTGGAAAATTGCAGAACAGGCAGATCTCATTTGAACCAGGGATCAATGTGATCTATGGAGAAAATGAGGCGGGAAAAACGACACTGCATGATTTTTTGCTTGCAATGTTTTTTGGAATGGAAAAAGGGCGTGGAAGAAATACATTAAACAGCATTTATAAAAAGCACGAACCCTGGCATGCCCCTTCGTACTATAGTGGTGCCCTGCGATTTCTTGTGGATGAAAAACCATTTTATTTAGAGCGTAATTTTTATTATAAGGATAAAAAAGATATTTTGAAAAATGAGGCAGATGGAGAAGAACTGTCGGTAGTTTACGGGGATCTGTCAATGCTGCTTGGTGGAATAGATAAGGAAACGTTTGGAAACACTTATGATATACCGCAGACAGGTGCAGTGACAGGAAAGGAACTGGCAGATATTTTGTCTGAGTATCTATCGAATGCTGCTGAGGGCGGTGGTGCCAATATTCAGGTTCAGAAGGCTAAAGCAGCACTTACAGCGCGGAAAAAAGAACTGGCGCAGAAAGTAAGAATAATTCATGAACAGAAAAATGAGGATATCAGGCAGCTCATTGTGGAAAAAGATCTTTTAGAACGGGATGCACGTGGATTACATGCCAATATTGCGGATGCAGAGAGAGAGATCAATCAGTTGAAACGTGTGCGCGTAGAAGAAATTGGTGAAAAGCGAAAGAGATTATCTGAGCAGAAAAGGCAGCAGGCAGACCGCAGAGAGAGACAGGAAAATGCACCGCACAAAAGAGAAATTGATGGGGCAATGCAACCGGAAAAAGAGCATCCGGACCGTATGGCAGGGATCGGAATCTGTGCTTCGGCACTGCTTGTCAATATAGCAGTACATTATGTTACTTCATATCCGTCTCGTCTTTTTTTTATTTTGCAGGCAGTCTTTTTTGCAGGTATGATTCTTTGCGGACTTTATGTGGGAATCCGTTATGCGGTGGAACAGGCAAAAAAAGAGGCATATATGTCAGCACAAAAGAGCGATATAGAGGGTGTGACGCAGGAAACATATGCAGATGCCGGGCTAAGGCAGGCAGAGCGTATGCTCCTCAGTCTCAAAGAGTCTTTGTCTGAAAAAGAGACAAGACGTTATAATATCATGCAGGATATGGAAGAGACGAAGCAGCCGGGAGAGCAGGAACGGGAGTTGTTAGAAGATATCCGCGCATTAGAACTTGCAGCGGCAGAAATTGACCGCCTTTCAAGCGAATACTATGAGGAAAGCCTCGATGAACTTGGCAGTGCCGTCTCAAAATGGATGTCACAGCTTACAGCGGGAAAATATGATCATGCCATTGTAAAAGAAGATGGAAAACTTTTTATTTTAGCAGATGGAAAAGAAGTCATGCCGGAGGCGTTAAGCCATGGAACGTTAGAACAGATTTATCTGGCATTTCGTCTTGCTGTCGGAGAAATCGTGACAAAAGAGGAGCCTATGCCTGTCATTTTTGATGAAGCATTTGGAATGTATGACGAGAAACGTCTGATGCAGACACTTTGTGCACTTGATGGGATTGTCAGGAGAGAGCAGGGGAGACAGATTTTGATTTTTACCTGTCAGAAACGTGAGATGGAATTAATGGAACGGGCAGGGATTACATATCATAAAATTGTTTTGAAATAGAGGTGATGCAGTTATGACAGCCAGAAAAAGGAAAAAGAAGAAATACCGTATGTTCTGGTTTTTGGCAAAGATGCAGCTTGTTCTGCTTTTTGCAGTGATCGCGGGAGCATGCTGGTATTATTTTGGCGGTTACGCAGAAGAAGTAAAGGACTTAAAGACGCAGGCGGTGGAATTGGTGCGTTATTCCAATAAAGAAACATTTAAAGCTAACCAGACCAGTATTGTTTATGCTTCCGATGAAAGCGTGATCTCTACACTAAAAGGTGGAAAAGATTCTTATTATCTTTCGATCACAGATATTCCAAGTAATGTGATATGTGCAATTGTCAGCATAGAGGATAAAAAATTTTTCCGGCATAATGGAATTGATTACCGGGCGCTTGTACGTGCGGTAAAGGCGATGATCGAAAATGGAGAGGCGACGCAGGGCGGCAGTACGATCACAATGCAGCTTGCAAGAAATATTTTCTTAAGCCAGGAAAAAACATGGCAGAGAAAAGTTGAGGAAATGTATATTGCAAGAGAACTTGAAAAGAAATATACAAAGGACGAAATTCTCGAATTTTATCTTAATAATATTTACTTTGGAAACGGATATTATGGGATTCAGTCAGCAAGCCGCGGGTATTTTAACCGGGATGTGCAGGATCTTGATCTGTCAGAGCAGGTATTTTTATGTGCTATTCCCAATAATCCGACGCTTTATGATCCTGTTACGAATATCACAAACACCTACAAAAGAAGAAACCGTATTTTAAAAAATATGCTTGATGATGGAAAAATATCCCAGACTTCATATGATAAGGCGTTAGGTCAGGTAATCGCATTAGACCGCCCGGAGGCACTGGCAAAAAATGATTATGTAGAGACTTACACTTATTACTGTGCAGCAAGAGCACTAATGGAAAATGAAGATTTCCATTTTCAATATCAGTTTTCTTCGGAAGATGAAAAAGCAAAATATGATGAAGTATATGAGACGCTTTATAATGAATGCCAGAAAAAATTGTATACTGCCGGATACCGGATCTACACATCATTTGACCTGAATTTACAGCAGGAACTGCAGGATTCTGTAAATGATGCGCTTGCTGGTTTTACGGAGGTCAATGATGAGGGTGTATATGCGTTGCAGTCTGCAGCGGTCTGCATTGACAATGACAATGGTTATGTCAGGGCGATCGTGGGTGGAAGAAGCCAGGATTTTTCCGGGTATACGTTAAATCGTGCATTTCAGAGTTACAGACAGCCGGGGAGTGCCATTAAGCCGCTCACGGTCTATACACCTTCTTTTGAACGCGGTTATACGCCGGATTCGGTAGTTAAAGATGAGCCGATCGAGGACGGTCCAAGAAATGCAAACGGATCTTATTTAGGACAGATCACAGTACGGACTGCAGTGGAAAAGTCTGTCAATACGATCGCATGGAAATTATATGAGGAGCTGACACCGGAAGTAGGTCTTTCTTATCTTGAAAACATGAATTTTGCAAAACTTGATGCCAATGATTACAGACCGGCAACGGCGCTTGGCGGTTTTACAAATGGTGTGTCTGCGCTAGAGATGGCATCCGGTTACGCAGCGATTGAAAATGATGGAAATTACCGGACACCGACCTGTATCGTTAAGATATTAGACGCGGATGGCAATGAAGTTTATGCATCTGAACAGACGGAGGAGGCTGTGTATAAACAGAACGCAGCGCGCATGATGACAGATGTTTTAAAAGGTGTTATCACAAGCGGAACGGCACATGGACTCGGACTTGGCAGTATGCCATCAGCTGGAAAAACAGGTACATCCAACGATCAGAAAGATGGATGGTTCGTAGGCTATACGAGATATTATACAACCAGCGTGTGGGTGGGGTATGATATGCCCAAAAAACTTGACAAACTCATGGGATCAACTTATCCGGGTACGATCTGGCAGAAGTTTATGTTAAAGGCGCATGAAGGGCTTTCTCCGATGGAGTTTCTGCCATATGCGCAGGTGTCGGATGAGGTTCATGTATTCCGTCAGGAAGATACGGAAGAAAATCCGGATCAGAACGTGGATGAAAATGCCGGGCAGGAGCAGCAGGCGGATGACCAGCAGCCACAAGACCAACAGCCACAGGAGCAGCAACCACAGGATCAACAGCAGCAACAGGAACAGCAGCAACAACAAGACCAGCAGCAACAGGAGCAGCAACAGGAACAACAGCAACAACAAGACCAGCAGTCACAGGAACAGCAACCGCAGAATCAACAGCAGCAACAACAACAGCAGGAGCAACCAAATCAGCAGTCACAGGAACAGCGGCCACAGGAACAGCAGCAACAGAATCAGTAGCAGACAGATATAACAGTCCTGACAGAATATTGTGAGGTCAGAAATACCCCTTGGAATTGGCAGGTATCCGGAAGCCTGGATACGTATCAAAGATCCATAAGGGGTATTTTTTTGTAAATGCTAAAAATAGTGCACCATTTTAAAAATCAGGTATCTGTTTTATACCCTATGCGGATGGTAACATAAAAGCATCTTAAGAAACGAACCAAATGGGAGGGTTTTAATCATGAAGAAAAAAATTGTTACATCAATTCTTGCAGCAGCAATGTTAGTTTCCATGGCAGCCGGATGTGGAAACAACACAGCAGACACCAGTACAGGTACAGATAATTCCGCAGGAACAAAGACAGAGAGTCAGGCAGCGGGAACGGAAAACAAATCAGATGCAGCAGATACAGCCGATTCCGGAGAAGCAGTTACTTTAAGATTATTCTCCAATCTGCCGGATCGAAAGAACGGACAGGGACTTGTAGAGCAGACGATCATTGATGAGTACATGGCTGAAAATCCAAATGTAACGATTGAGGTTGAGGCACTTGATGAAGAGTCTTACAAGACAAAATTTAAAGCATATGCGATGAACGGCATGCCGGACGTTGTAAGCATCTGGGGACAGCCATCTTTCTTAGATGAAGTCCTTGATTCCGGTGTTCTTGCTGAGTTAAATGAGAGTGACTATTCTGATTATGGATTTGTATCCGGTTCACTGGATGGATTTAAGAAGGACGGAAAATTATACGGACTTCCAAGAAATACAGACATCATGGTTTTCTATTACAACCAGAAAATGTTTGAGGACAATGGCTGGGAAGTACCGACCACTTATGATGAACTGCTTGACCTTGGTAATAAGATCAATGCAGCAGGAATCGTTCCGGTAGCAATGGATGGTGGTGACGGCTGGGTACTTGCATGTTACATGCAGGATCTGATGGTACGTTTAGAGCAGACACCGGCAGCAAAAGTTTCCGATGCGATCGCAAATGCAAACTTCCAGGATGAACTGTTCACCAATGCAGCACAGTTATTGCAGGATACTGCAGCTTCCGGATTATTCCAGACAGGATTTGATTCCCAGGATTATGGTACGGCACAGAACCTGTTTACAAACGGTCAGGCAGCAATGTTTTACATGGGAAGCTGGGAAACATCTATGGCATTAAATGAGGATATTCCAGAGGATGTCCGTGAAAATATCAGAGCATTTGTAATGCCATCCGTAGACGGTGGAAAAGGAACACAGACAGACTTAGCAGCATGGAACGGCGGTGGATATGCAATTTCTTCTGAATCAGAGCAGAAAGAAGAGGCTGTTAAATTCTTAAATTATATGTATCAGCCGGATAAATTATCCAAATACGGCTGGGAAGATGGTGTCGGACTTTCAGCACAGGATCAGAGTGCTTATTTAACAGGCAGCGAGACAGAACTTCAGCTTCAGATCATGGATCTGTTAAAGAACGCAACCAATATTTCCGGAACACCGATCAACGACTGTGGTTCCTCCACATTTAAGACAATGATCGAGACAGATATCCAGAGCCTGTCAAACGGAACACAAAGCGTCAGCGATTTTCTTGCAACATTGGAAAAAGCTTGTGAATAATCAATGAAAAAGGGGCTGCTGCAATGTGAGCTGAAAGTGGTAACTGCAGCAGCCTTTTTATAAAAAGGAGCCAATATGAAAAATTTGTACAGTAATAAAATGGTGATTTTCAGTCTGATCCTGCCGGGTATCCTTGTATTTTTATTCGCAATTTTAGCACCGATCTGTTTAAGTGTTTATTATGGTTTTACGGATTATTCCGGTATGGGGACAGCAAAATTCATTGGGATGAAAAATTACATAGACCTGATGCACGACAAATCATTTGGCAGGTCATTACTTAACTCATTGCTGCTTGCAATCGGATTTATCTGCATCCAGCACCCGATCGCAATCGTGGTAGCAGCAGTACTTGATAAACTGCAGGGAAAAGCAGAAGGATTTTTCCGCTGCGTATATTTTATACCGAACGTTATTTCCGTGGCAGTCATTGCCTATCTTTGGAAATTTATATACAATCCGGATTTCGGACTGCTCAACAATATTTTAAAAATTTTTGGCTATCAGGGAAAAGTCAATTGGTTTTCTCAGGAAAACGCGATATGGTCAGTGCTGATCGTACTGATCTGGCATGGATTTGGATGGGGCATGCTCATTTATTACACTGGAATTAAAAATATCGATCCGGTGCTCTACGAGGCAGCATCCATCGATGGTGCAGACTGGAAAACAACATTTTTCAAGATCACACTGCCGCTCATGAAACCGGTCATCCAGATCAATGTGACAATGGCGATCATTTCCGCATTAAAACAGATGGAGACGGTTTATCTATTGACAAACGGCGGACCTGGCGATTCTACGCAGTTTGCAGCTAACTATCTGTATCAGCAGGCATTTAAGTCATTCCGGTATGGATATGGTAATGCCATCGGTGTTGTATTCATCATCATATGTATTCTTGTAACTGTTGGGCTTAATACGATTTTCCGTGACAAGAATACGGATTAGGAGGTGCATGATGAAAGTTAGTCAGAAAATAGGCAAGGTACTGCTCTGGGCCATTTTAATATTTGTGGCAGTCATTCAGATATTCCCTTTGATATGGCTTTTGGATTTTTCACTTGCGAGCAGTACGGAGATGTTTACGAACGGTCTTTTGATCATTCCGGAAAAAATACAGTGGGGAAATTATGTAACAGCATTTGTAGACGGACATTTCCTGCTCTACTTAAAAAACAGTATTGTGATCAACACTCTTGCAGTATTGCTGGTAATCATCATTTCCATTATGGCTGCATATGCGATCCGCAGAATGCGCTGGAAACTGAGCGGATTTGTAAAAACACTTTTACTGCTCGGTATGATGATCCCGATCCATGCGACACTGCTTCCGAACTATAAGATTTATAACGCAGTCGGACTTACCGATACGATCTGGGCGCTTCTGATCCCATATGTGGCTTTTTCGCTGCCGCAGGGACTGTTCTTAATGACCGGGTTTATTGATTCAATCCCGTGGGAGTTAGAGGAAGCAGCAGTCATGGATGGCTGCAGCATTTACCGTATCGTGTTCCAGATCATTACGCCGATGTTAAAACCATCGATCGCAACCGTTGCGATCATGACGTTTTTAAATAACTGGAATGAATTTATCATGGCAAGTACTTATTTAAGCAAACCTACATGGAAGACACTTCCGTTCTCCGTATTAGAGTTTACCGGACAGTATTCTTCAAATTATGCGGTACAGTTTGCAGTAATGGCACTTACCGCGGCACCGGCAGTTATTGTTTACATTATTTTAAATAAACACATCACAAAAGGTGTTGCAATGGGAGCTGTAAAAGGCTGATATGCAGACGCAAATGAAGATTATCATGTGGAAGGAATGAGTGTGATATGAGACAGAAAATTCGAAATATGAATATCCGGAAAAAACTGGTATTTTACAGTTACCTCATTATCACACCCATCCTCCTTCTGATCAGCAGTATCATGTTTGTCAGAAATTACAGAAAAAATGTAAAAGAGGAACAGGAGCAGTACCTAAAAAGTGTCGAAAATCTTTCCGAAGGGATTGACACTATGTTAAATGGTCTGTCAGAACTCGGAACATATATCTGTATCAATCAGGATATTCTGGATATTCTCGCAGAACAGGATTCCGGGAAATTAAACATGGATTCCCAGTTATGGGTCCATGAGGCACCGATGCGTACCATTGAGGATATGATCGCATTGAGCGGACAGATCAAGACACTGGCAATTTATCCGGAAAACGGAGTCAGACCATATCTGCGTTGTATGGATGCAACGGCATATCTTGATGATATTGGAACAGTACGGTTACAGGATACCTATCAGACGGCACTAAAAAAACGCGGAAAAATGTTTTTCCGGTCTGTCGGAAAAGGAAGCAGCGATACTTATCAGGCAAACCGTACTGAAAAAATCGTCATGTACCGGGAAATCTATAACCTTTCAAAAACAAAACCGTTAGGTTATCTGGTGGTCGGTGCAGATAAACAAAAATATACGCAGTTATGCGAAAATTCCCTGCCGATCAAGTCGGCAGGGCTTGTTGTAGTCAATGAAGAAGGAGTGGAACTGTTGCGGGCCGGAAATATTGATGAAGATGCTCTGCGTGATGTCATGGAAGAAAAATGTACGCCTGAAAATGTGGAAGATCATTTTATTTATACGTATAAAAGTAAAGAAACCGGAACAACCGTCTATGAGATGATCCATAAAGATGATGTGAGAAGTCAGATTTGGGATATTGCAGCAGGGCCGCTCGCACTGCTTGCCGGTTTCTTTTTAGGGCTGTATCCGATCCTTGCCCTGGTTTCTGATATTGTATCAAAACCATTAAAGAAACTCTGCAAAGCAATGGAGTCCTTTGAGCAGGGGGATTTCTCACAGAAAGTGGAAGTGATGACCGGAGACGAAGTCGGAGAGGCGGCAGCCTGCTTTAACCAGATGGTTGAAGCAATCCATGAGCTGATCAATACCAATTATGTTATGGCATTAAAAGAAAAGGAAAGTGAATTAAATGCCCTGCAGGCACAGATCAATCCGCATTTTCTTTATAATACTTTAGATTCGCTGTACTGGCAGGCAGTGAATGAAGGAGATGAAGGGATTGCGGATGACATTATAGCGTTGTCAAATCTGTTTCGTCTGGTGCTTGGTCAGGGAAGAGGAATCATCAGTGTTGAAAATGAAAAATCATTGGTCGAGCAGTATCTGCATCTTCAGAAAATGCGTTTTTCCGATAATCTGGAATACAAAGTTGGGATGTCAGATGAAATCCTGGAACGAAAAATACCAAAGCTGATCTTACAGCCGTTTGTGGAAAATGCAGTGGTACATGGATACGAAAAGACCGGAGAACGCTGTCTGGTCAGTGTGATGGGATGGCATGAGGACAACTGGCTTATATTTAAGATCAGTGACGACGGAACCGGTATGACAGAGACACAGTTAAAGGAAATCTGGGAAGTACCGGATGAAAAGCGCTATGCAGGCCAGAGGATCGGGCGTTATGCGATCCGCAATGTAAAAGAAAGATTGGATCTGATGTATCATTCAAATTTTGTATTGGAAATTGAGAGCAAACAGGGAAAAGGAACCTGTGTGACGATAAAGATTCCATGGAATATCTGATTCCACAGTGAGAAAAATACGAAAGAACGGAGGTTTTGTAATGGGAATTAAATTACTGATCGCAGATGATGAAGATGTTGTGAGAAATGGCATTACAAAATATATCCAGCTTCATACCGACCGCTATGAAAAAATTTATGGTGCAAAAAACGGACAGGAAGCACTGGACTTTATTTTTCGTTACCGACCGGACATTATGCTGCTTGATGTACAGATGCCAGTGATGAATGGCATAGAAGTCATGCAGGCGGCACACCGCGGGGGAATTTTGCCAAACACGATTATTTTAAGCGGTTATGATGAATTTCGTTATGCGCAGCAGGCGGTGCGGTTCGGGGCGCGTGAGTATATGTTAAAGCCGAGCCGTTCTTCTGATATTTTAAAAAAGATCAATGAACTGGCGGATGATGTATTTGGACCGGAAAATGAGGAACCGCCTGTGATCATCCAGAAAAACCAGCTGGTAGAACTGGCAAAAGAATATATGGATGAACATTATTTTGAAAACCTGTCGTTAAACGATATTGCAGGAAAAATCGGAATCAGTCCGGCATACCTTTCGAGCCTGTTTTCACAGCAGGCGGGTATCACGCTGATCGATTATCTGAATGAGGTGCGGATCGACCATGCCTGTGTCTATCTGGAACAGAATTTTTTCAAAACTTATGAGATCGCTTACAAGGTGGGATTCCGGGATGAAAAGTACTTTTCCAAGGTATTCCGCAAGGTCATGGAGATGTCTCCGTCGGAATATAAAAAGAGGAGTAAATATGGATACAAGAAACCCTTGATGAAGGCTTGACATACAAAATTGGAAACGTTATCATTAGCTTAATATGAGCAAAAACAATAGCGTGGCAGGCGTTTTGCTGCGAAAATACTGGAGGATTGAAAATGAAAAAGTATGCATTTGGAATTGATGTTGGGGGAACTACCTGTAAGATTGGATTTTTTGAGACAAGCGGAAAGCTGATCGATAAATGGGAGATCAAGACCAATACTGAAAATAACGGAGCAGCGATCCTGTCTGATATTGCACAGGCAGTGGATAATAAACTGGCGCAGGAAGGCATCAGTAAAGATGATGTACAGGGTGTTGGAATCGGTGTTCCAGGACCGGTTAAGAGTAATGGTGTGGTAAACCGCTGTGTAAACTTAGGCTGGGGCATTGTTAACGTTGAGGAAGAGCTCGGAAATCTGACAGGTCTGAAAGTCAAAGCAGGAAATGATGCGAACGTTGCAGCTTTAGGAGAGATGTGGCAGGGTGCAGCAAAAGGCTGTAAAGACGTTATCATGGTAACACTTGGAACCGGTGTCGGCGGCGGTATCATCGTAGATGGAAAAGTCGTTGCAGGATTTAATGGTGCAGGCGGTGAGATCGGACATATCACCGTAAATCATGATGAGATCGAGGCATGTACCTGTGGACAGTACGGCTGTTTAGAGCAGTATACTTCCGCAACCGGTATCGTTCGCGTGGCAAAGAGAAAACTTGCTAAGACCAACGATGAGACAAGCCTTAGAAACTTCCCGGAACTGACTGCAAAAGATGTGTTTGATGAGGCTAAGAGCGGAGATGCAGTGGCACTTGGTTTAGTGGATGAAGTCTGCGGAATCTTAGGATCTACCTTATCTAATATTGCATGTGTGGTTAATCCGGAAGTTGTTGTTATCGGTGGCGGTGTTTCCAAAGCAGGAAGTATCCTGATCGAGAGCATCCAGAAGCATTTTGTGGAGACATCCTTCCATGCCTGCCGCAATACAAAGTTTGTAATTGCAGGACTTGGTAATGATGCCGGAATGTATGGATGTGTGCAGATGCTGTTGGATTAATATATAAATAATTACATATTATTTATTCTGGCTTCGGAATTTCCCTGGTGTGGTATGGTAATACTTATGAAAAAGTTCACAAAAATAACTGGTATTTGAAAACCCACACATATATGCTATTTCGGTAACGGACATTGACGTGTTCCGGAGAAGAAAAATAGATTTTTCTAAACGATAACGGTTTAGATATATCATAGGGGAAGTATTTAAATACCTTTGAAATAGAGAAGTGCATTTTGTTTTACAGCAGTTTCCGGCAGAGGAAATATCTTTCAGCAGAAGTTTTTCCGGATAGTTTTTTTGCACATATCCGATCATCGCAGTCAGAGCCAGTATATCCTCTGTATTTTTATCGTAGTCTGGGAAGAAGTTCATATTTTCAGAAAGCAGCCGGAAAATATGAACAGACTTTTCCAGAATAATAAATGGTTGAATCTTAGTTATATTATTTTCATAGAGAATTTTAAGATCATGAAGAATAGTGTTTTGCCATTGAATAGACGGATTCAATTTCTGATAAGGGAAATGGCTGTTTTGTATCAGAGGATCTAAATAATTTTGTATAAAATAAGTATTTACAGAAAGAAGCTGTGGAGAGAGCAGAATACAGATAAAGAGACACTCTGCATGGGTATCGGAATAACCATAATGGAAGCAGCGGCTGTTGATGAAAATTCCCTCTCCGGTCTGTAATGAAATTTTCTGCCCATTGATATCATAAGCCATTTGTCCATCCAAAATCAGAATAAATTCAAGATCGTCATGCCAGTGGCTGACAGCACGAAAATCAGGATAGCTTGACAGCTGTCCTTTTTTGATATATGCAGCTTGCATATATTTCAGATGAGGCTGTTATGGAGGAACAGGTAAAATGCAGAAAAATCCTGCAAAAACTTAACTTTGCAGATCGTTCCGATTTTGATGAAATTGCAAAAACTGTAAAAGAACTTCTGGGAAAATCAGATGGTGCATGGATCAATCCGCCTTTTTATTGTGATTATGGTTCACATATCGAGGTAGGTAAAAATTTCTTTGCAAATTATAACTGTACGATTATAGATGTGGCAAAGGTAAAAATAGGTGATAACTGTCAGATGGCGCCGAATGTAGCTATTTATACGGCGGGGCATCCAATTTATCCTGATACCTGCAATTCTGCTTTTGAATATGGAAAAGAAGTTACCATCGGGGACAATGTCTGGCTGGGAGGAAATACAGTCGTCTGTCCGGGAGTACATATTGGAGATAATGTGGTAATTGGTGCAGGAAGTGTTGTTACAAAAGATATCCCGGACTGGTCGATCGCCGCGGGAAATCCATGCCGTGTTATCCGTAAAATAACAGAAGAGGATAAAAGAAAATTGTTTCATGACGAAGAGATTGATGATGAAGCATGGGAGATGATATGTGCGCAGAAGGAAAAATAAAATGACGGTGCGGGAGCATAACTTTCGTTGATAAAAGAAAAAGCCTGCGTGTACGAAATGTGTATATATTGCATTTCGTACACGCAGGCAAAAAAGTAGTTGTTGTGGAACAAAATAAAACAATGTTACGATTCCACGGCATTCTGTTTTACGCGTGCCATTGCTTTTGCAACCGGCGGGATACTGATGATGATTAAGGTAATGACTGCCTCCGGTACTAAGTAAGAAGCCTGATATCCCAATGAATAAAGTACCGGGTTCATACCTTCTGGTGCATAGGATGCGAAAAATACAACACCTGAGATCGTAGCGAATATAAAGCGTCCGATCACACCGACGATATATCCGATCTGAAGTCCCCATTTTTTCTTATTGAAAAATCCTGCAAGACCAAGTGCACCAAATGCAAGCGGGTAGTCAAGCAGCATTTGTGGAATGGTATAAAAAATCGGTTCGGTGACAAACTGTACCAGACCGTATGCCACGGCTGTCATGATCCCGACATAAGGACCGTACCAGTATGCGATCAAAACAATAAAAAGCATGGAAAGTAATGTGACAGAGCCGCCCATCGGCATTTCAAACAGTTTGATCATGGAACATACCACGGCAAGTGCGATGGCAACGGCAGAGTAAACGAGCTGTTTGGTTGTTAAGGCTGCCTTGCGGCTTGCATTTTTCTGACGCACAAACGCTGCAACGATGAGCAGTAATGCGATGATTACGACGACGATTACGATTCCGGTCACAGTAAGGTGTACGGAGCCGTCTCCCCAGGCGCCTTCCGGTGTAGCAAAAAAGTTATTCATAAATCCTCCTTGTTTGATTCTGGTATCAAAAGGTGGTTTTCAATTTTTGGCTGTCAAGTTGCACAAAGTCGGATCTATTTTGTTCCGTTGTCCGAAAATAAGAAAAACTAAGTATGCCTGATTTAGATTTTCCAGGAGTGACGTGTACGTCTTAAACGTCCCGTCCATGGGACGTTAAGACTTTTGCTGCCATCCATGGCAGCAAAACACTATGCATTAACAGGCATACTAAGATTTTCTAATTTTCTCCCAAAGTCACAAAACGAGTCCCAACTTTGTGCAATTTGACAATCGCTAAGTTGTGAGCCACCTTTTGACACCAGAATCCTAATTCATGATAATAGAATGTTCGCGGAGCGTACATTCTATTGTATACAAACACGGGGGATTGTTTCTTACCAGAATAAAGTAAATGAAAACGCTTTCTTACGCCGGTATTATCCGGGTCAAGTAATAAGGGTCGATGAAATCATCTCTCAGCACGTTGTAGATACCATGTGGTATAAATAGCACCCCTAGCATTTGTATGGAACGTTTCACACTATAGCAATTAATGATGAAAAAGTCAAATGTTGACAAAAAAAGCAACAAAAAATATAATGTCAAAAATGTAGAAACAACTTGCGGAGGATGAAAGACATGAAAAAAATTTATCAGAAACTGGCACTGACAGGCGTGCTTGCAGCACTGCTTCTTTCAGCTGGCTGCGGGGGAGCAAAGGAAACTTCCGCAAATGAAACGGCAGGGGATGTGCAGGCTGTTGGGCAGAAAACAGAAAGCACAGCGGATGCAGAGCAGACGGAATTGTATACAGAGACATTGGAAGCAGATACCGGGGCATTAGAAACAAATATTGAGGCGCAGACACAGGGTTATACGTTCACCGATGATCTTGGACGTGAGGTGACAGTGAAATCTGCAGATCGTGTGGCAGCGCTGATCGGTAGTTTCACAGATGTATGGATGTTAGCAGGCGGAAATGTTGTTGCAGCAGCAAATGATTCCTGGGAGAGCCTTGGTTTAGAACTTGATGAGAGTGTGGTAAATCTTGGAAGCATTTTGGAGCCGGATGTCGAGCAGCTCATTGCAGCGGAGCCGGATCTTGTGATCGCAAGTGCAAATACGGATGCGGATGTTGCATTGGAGGAAACACTGACAAAGGCAGGAATTACCGTTGCCTATTTTGACGTCGCGAATTTTGATGATTATTTAAACATGCTTTCCATCTGTACACAGATTACCGGCAGAGATGATCTCTATCAGAAAAATGGTCTGGATGTGCAGAAAGAAGTGGAAGAAATGAAGCAGAGAGCGGACGGCAGTAATCCGACTGTATTATTCCTTCGGGCAGCATCAAGCAATGTAAAGGCAAAGGGCAGTGACGGAAATGTCTGCGGAGAAATGTTAGCAGACCTTGGCTGTGTGAATATTGCAGACAGTGACGAGAGTCTGTTGGATGATCTTAGCATGGAGGCGATCATTGCGGCTGATCCGCAGTATATTTTTGTGACGATTCAGGGAAATGACAGTGATGCCGCTATGAAAAATGTAGAAGAACTTCTGACCTCTAATCCGGCATGGGCATCTTTGACTGCCGTGAAAAACGATCATTATTATATCCTTGATAAGCGCTTATTTAACTTAAAACCGAATGCAAAATGGGGAGAGGCTTATAAGCAGCTGGCAGATATTTTATACCCGGAGATGAAGTAAGAAAGGTTCGGTTTGAAAATGGCATATTTTCCGTTTTTTATTGATATAGAAAATAAAAAAGGTCTGATCGTGGGCGGCGGCAGGATTGCAGCACACAAGGCAGAAAAGATGAAGCCGTTCGGTGCAAAGATTATCATAATAGCACCTGATATCATGGAAAAATTAAAACAGGATCCGGTATTTTTGTGCGAGGAGCGTGCATTTGTGCCGGAAGACATCGAGGGCTGTGCATTTGTCATTGCGGCAACCGATGACAGAGAATTAAACCACAGGATCAGTGCATTGTGTCAGGAAAAAGGGATTTTAATCAATGTGGTGGATGACAAAGATTACTGCGTTTTTCTATTTCCATCCCTTGTGAAAGAGGGAAAACTGACCGCTGGAATCTCCACTGCAGGAGCCAGCCCGCAGATTGCGGCAGAATTAAGAAGCCACATAGCGAGAGAACTGCCGAATCAGATGGAAGAGATCCTTGATTATTTAGAATCGATCCGTGAACCTGCAAAAAAATTGATTGCAGATGACAAGATCAGAGCAAGATTTTTAAAAGAGACGGCACAGCTTTGCATGGATGAAAACCGTGTGCCGGATGAGAAAGAAACGATGCAGCGGATCAGAGATTATTGCCAGAGTGCGGAACAGACTGGATTGGAAAAAATTGTTAGTCTAGGCATGGTAACGCTCGTCGGTGCGGGCTGCGGTGCGTATGACCTGATCACACTGCGCGGTTTAAATGCAATACGGAGAGCCGAGGTGCTTGTCTATGACGATCTGATCGATACGCGTCTGTTAGACCACGCTTCGGAGAGCTGTGAAAGAATTTATGTCGGGAAACGGATCGGTGTACATAGCAGGGAACAGGAAGAAATCAATGCGATCCTGATCGAACATGCGAAGAAAGGCAAACGCGTGGTGCGCTTAAAAGGCGGAGATCCGTTTGTTTTCGGCAGAGGCAGTGAGGAAATGGAAGCGTTAAAGGCGAGAGGAATCCCGGTGACAGAAGTGCCGGGAATCACATCTGCCATTGCGGTTCCGGCGGCAGCAGGAATCCCGGTAACACACCGTGGAAAAAGCCGCAGTTTTCATGTGGTGACGGCACATACGAAAGGTACTGCCGACAGTCTGCCGGAAGGATTAAAAGAACTTGTGGCAGTGGAAGGTACGCTTGTATTTCTGATGGGAATGCACCAGCTTTCAAAACTGGCCGGACGGCTGATGGAGTATGGAAAATCTCCGGAAACACCGGCAGCAGTGGTGCAGGGAAATTTTGATGGAAAAACGGTAAGTGTGCGAGGAACACTTTTTGATATTGGAGAAAAAGTAAAAGAATCCGGGATGCAGTCTCCGGCGGTTATTGTGATCGGGGAGACGGCAGGAATGGAGTTGTAATTAAAAAAAAGAGGAAGCATACTGCAGTGAATGGATCACATTTAAAGCAGAGTGTGCTTCCTCTTTGTATATTATCTGATTAGATGGAAACAACATGAACTGTGTTTCCGTGATCTCGTGCCAGATGTTGTGATCTTTCAGGCAGGTGTAAATTTCCTGTTTGTTCATGTCGGGTTCCTTTTTTGTGAATGTATTTGTTCATATTAAACCATAAATACACGTCAAAGGCAATCGTTGCTATTGCCGGCAACGTCTGCTAAAATGATTTCAATATGAGAAAAAGGCAGGTAGTATTTGTGAGGGCAGAAGAAGTAATACAGGCGGTTGCAGAACTTTGCAGGCATTTTTCGGCGGTGGAGGTGATCTTATTTGGCTCCAGAGCGAAAGGAACAGCACGGGAGAGAAGTGACATTGATGTTGCCGTGTCCGGTGTGAAGGATTTTGATGCACTTGCAGAACAAATAGAAGAATTGCCGACACTGTACAGTATAGATCTGGTAAATATGGATACCTGTAAGAATCAGTTATTGTTGGAGGATATCAGACAATATGGACGAAAAATTTGAAAAACGCTATAGATCTTTTTGTAATTCACTGGATGCACTTGAAGAAGCAAAACAGCGGGATCTTTCGGATTCTTTTGTATTGAGTGGAACCAGTGCAAAATTTAGCATCACATTTGATCTGTCATGGAAAGTTATGAAAGATATACTGATAGAATATTATGCGATGACAGGCTTTATTGCGGGTTCGCCGCGTGAAGTGCTCAAAACATCCTATAAAGCGGAGCTAATTTCAGATGATGCATGGATGGAAATGTTAAAGGTAAGGAATCAGCTTGCGCATGACTACGATTGTGAAATTGTCAAGCATTATTGCAAAACGATCGTGGAACAATATATTGACCTGTTTTATGAATTTAAAAGGAAAGTAGAACAGTTGTTACATGCAGTTGGGTAAACTCTGTCATTAACCCTGCGTTTTGCGGTGTAACTTACGGCAGGGATCTTGTAGATCAAAGTGTTGGCGAGATGAACCGGATTGAAAGCTTTTGCTTCAATGCCATAGTGAGCGAGCAGTGATGTTAAAAGTTTTTCTTTCTCGGACTCATCTGCCATTCCGGTGTCAGATCCCCAAGTGTTACCACACGGTTATTTGCATAATCCATGGATTTTTGGTTCAAAATAATGTTATCTCTCATGCGGTAAGTATAACATAAAACCGGAGAATTTACAGCAATTCTGCAACCCGTTCTTCCACAACAGCCATATCAGTGGTAGGTTCAAACCGTTCTACCACATTTCCATCCCGGTCGATCAGAAACTTTGTAAAGTTCCACTTGATATCAGGGGTGTTACGGAAATCCGGCTGGGTACGGTATAATCCACTTTCGAGCAGCGGGGTGAGAGGGTGGTTTGGATCAAATCCTGCATCCTGATATTTTTCATACAGATCCTGCAGATCATCGTACTACGGGGTAAATCCACAGCGGGTAGCCGTGTTTACAACAAGAACGACCTTCCCCCTTGTAGTCATCCATTTTCACAACATTGCATCTTGCATCCTCTGCTTCATAATCATAAAAATTCATAGTAATCTCCTTTCTTGCGCTGTTTTTTGCGCATCTCAAGTTTGTGTGTAAGCACAAATCTTGCGTGTGAAAAATCTTATTTTTCACACTAAAGTCTTTTTTTAAAATGAATGATTTAAAACAATTAAATTGCACACAATCAAATGTAAAATAAAAATACATCATTTTAATCTATATGTCAAGAAAAAATTAATGCAAAAAAGAGTATTACTCAAAAAAGTAATACTCTCCATCTTCATCCGTGAACCTTTTCCAGCTTGTCTGAAACACATTCTCGATCACATGCGACTGCAGGCACTCATTGGGCGTGCCCACCATGGCAATATTGCGGTTCATGACAACTAGCGTATCTGAGATGCGCACCGCCTGACTCAGATCATGTAAGATCAGAATAATCGTTTTTTCCTGTTTTTTTAATTCCTTTATCATGGCGTAAAATTCGCGCTGACCGGTCAGATCCAGGTAAGTGGTCGGCTCGTCTAACACGATGTAATCACAATCCTGCGCTAACACCATGGCAAAAAACACGCGCTGTCGGATACCGCCGGAGAGCGTGTCGACATACTGGTCGGCATACTGGCTGATGTGGGTAAATTCCATGGCACGGTTTACAATTTCAGTGTCCTCCTTTGATTTCCGGCGGGAAAATCCAAGGTAAGGAAAGCGCCCGTGTTCCACAAGCATTTTAACCGGAATAGCAGGAATGATCGTGCGGACCTGCGGGAGCAGGGAAACTTCTCTTGCACGTTCTTTCGGGGAAATTTTAAGAAAATCCTGTCCGTTTAAGAATATCTGTCCGGCGGTCACTGTGGAAGCACCGTTTAAGCACTGGACCAGAGTGGTCTTGCCACAACCGTTCGGGCCAAGGATTGTGGTGATCTCCCCGTCACGGAAAGTTAATGAGATGTCGTTTAAGATCGGCGTGTGCTGACAGGAAACGGAAACGTTGCGAAATTCAAGCATGGACTCTTCGCCCTCCTTTCTTTTTCAGTAACAGATACAGGAAAAACGGTCCGCCGACGAACGACATGATAATCCCGGCGGGCAGCTCAAATGGAGAGAAGATCATCCGTCCGAGCAGGTCACATAACAGTACAAAACTGCTGCCCAAAAGTGCAGAACAAGGCAAAAGAAAACGTGCATCGCTGCCAAAAAGCCGCCTGCAGATATGCGGGATGATCAGTCCGATAAAACCGAGCAGACCGGCGAAACTGACAACACATCCGGCAAGGATGCTCGCAAGGGACAAAAGCAAAAAACGGGTGAGTGAAACGCGCAGTCCAAGGGAGCGCGCGATGTCATCCCCAAGCCCGAGCAGATTTAACGGATGTGCGAGAAACAAGGAAACAAAGAATGCAATAGCAATACAGAGGCACGGCAGGATCAGCCTGCTTAGGGTAAGCCCGGAGAGGGAACCGATCAGAAAAGACGTCAGGTTCACCGTAATATCCGTATTTAAAAGTTTGATCGTGTTGATGCCTGCACTTAAAAAACTGGAGACTGTAATACCGGCAAGAATGATCGTAGTCCTTGAACTGTCTGAGAGCGCAGCCAGAAAGAAGATCAGCAGTGTGGTGAGCAGGGCGCCGCAAAACGCAAAGACCGGAAGTGCAAATGAGTTTGCCGGGAAAAAGATCATGGCGAGCATGACTGCAAAACCGGAGCCGGAATTGACACCGATCGTGCTTGGACTTGCCAGCGAATTGTTCATCACACCCTGTAAGATCACGCCCGAACAGGATAGACCGATTCCGGCAAAAAGTCCGCCGAGCACGCGTGGGATGCGCACGGTAGTGATTAAAATATAAGAAGTAGAACTGTGGTCTGCCCCGGTCAGACAATGTAAGATATCTTTGAATGCAATATTCACGCTTCCAAATAAAATGCCTGCGCAGACAGACACGAGGAGTAACATACACATCAGAAGGATGGTAATGCTTTTGTGCTTTTTCATAGGGGATTCCTTCCTGCAAAAGTCTTTTGTATTGGTTAAAAAAAGATGGCAAATTTGCTCATTATGGTATCACAGGCAGGGGAAATGCGCAATGGGTTGGTTTTCATTTAAATGTTAAGGTCACTAATAAATTTCATAGTTACTTCAAAAAAGATTACCTTTAGGTTATAATACATGTAATTGGCTCAGAGATTCTGAGCAGTTACGAAAAACCTGCAGGTGATTAGTGTGAAAAATAACATTTTTCACACGCAAGATTTGTGCTTACACATAAACTTGATATGCGAAAAATGGTGTTTTTTATGGCAAAATACAGAAAAAAATTAGAGGCTGATATCCGTTGCCCGCTTGAATACGGTCTTGCGGTCTTTGGTGGCAAATGGAAATCGCGTATTATATGTGTGCTTTCCGCCGATAAAAAACTGCGTTACAGCGAGATACGGAAAGAAATGTATAACATCACAGACGCAGTTTTAGCAGCAACGTTAAAAGATCTCATAGCCGATGGTATTGTCGACCGGAAATCATATGATGAGATACCGCCGAGAGTTGAGTATTCACTTACGGAAAAAGGAAATTCGGTTGTTCCGATATTGCAGAGTATCTGCCGGTGGTCAGATATTTTCTATAAGGAAGATGTGGAAAATGAGATGAAACAGTGCCAGAAATGTGACTATCACAGATAGGATTGTGATATGTAACTATAATAATAAGCAGTAAAACAGAAATCATAAAGGAGACAGGATAAAATGAGAATAGCAGTGACATACGAAAACGGACAGATTTTTCAGCATTTCGGACACACAGAGCAGTTTAAAGTGTACGATCTTGAGGACAACAAAATTGTTAACACACAGGTTGTGGACACAAACGGACAGGGACATGGTGCACTTGCAGGATTTCTTAATTCAACAGATATAGATGTTCTGATCTGTGGTGGCATCGGTGGAGGAGCACAGGCTGCACTTGCTGCTGCGGGAATAAAACTGTTCGGTGGAGTATCAGGTGATGCAGACGAAGCTGTAAAAGCATATCTTGAAGGCAATCTGACATACAATCCGGATGTTCACTGTACACACCACGATCATGAGGATGGTCATTCATGCGGAGAGCATCATTGTGGCGAGGACAAGCATGGCTGTGCGGGAAATCACTAACAAACATTGGCGGTAAGCCATTAACATTATGCCATTATAGATGAACAGCTTCTGAAACTTCGTACACTTGGACTTACAGAGGAAGAAGCAGAGGAAGTTATTATTCAGGAAGTTATTATTCAGAATTTTTTAAATTAACAGGCATACTAAGATTTTCTGATTTTCTCCCAAAGTCACAAAAAAAGTCCGATCTTTGTGCAATTTTTCAAGGTACTATCAATGATAGAACGATAAAAAACTTTATTTGCCCCAGCATCATCTTATCCATAAAAAAATCTGTTCTACCTGTTAGATATGAATCTGGCAAACTTGAAGTTATCGGAGCAATTTATATATTTCATAGGCAACCGGCTCACACCATTCATTCGATATCTCTTCACCAGGTACTTCAATTGCCAGATGAGAAAACCATTCATCCGGTGCGGCACCATGCCAGTGTTTCACTTCTGCCGGAATATTGATACAGTCACCAGGCTTCATTTCTGCTGCTTTTGTAAAGCTCTGTTCTTTTGCCACTGTCAAAAAATAGCGCAATAGTCTTAATTCCATATTTTTTATTCCCACAACTTCCATTTTATTCTCTTCATTATATCATTCAATAGAACGAATGCATACAATTTCAATCCTGCCCATGAATCATATCATTCGTAATGTCCGACACCGCTTCCAGTCATCCAATCCGCAAAAATAGAAAAATGTGGAAAAAACTTCTTGCAATTTATTATCTTTACTGCTATACTCAGTTAAAACATATTATTCCTATACGACAAGTAGGAAATGAAAGGAGCGATACAGTGAAATTTAATACATCTTTGCTGCACGGTGCTTTTCGGGGGGACCCGCAGACGGGAGCAACATTAACACCAATTTATCAGTCGAGTGCATTTGAACAGGAATCGGCGGAGCATCTGGAAAAGATATTTCATAATCAGGCTCCGGGATTTTCCTATACGAGGATCAATAATCCGACCGTTGAGGCATTTGAGAAAAGGATGACTGTGTTAGAGGGCGGTAAATCAAGCGTTGCCTGTGCATCCGGAATGGCTGCAATGTTTAATGCATTTGCAAATATTTTACAGGCAGGCGATGAGATCGTATCAAGCGCGAGCCTTTATGGTGGAAGCATTGATCTTTTCCGGGATCTGGAAGCATTTGGCATCAAAACACATTATGTGGAGAATAACGATCTTGATGCATTCTGCAAGACAACCAATGCACACACAAGACTTTATTTTGCGGAGACACTCGGAAATCCAAGACTGGATGTGACAGATATTAAGGCACTTGCAAAGCTGGCACATGAAAATGGCGTACCGCTGATCATCGACAACACGGCAGCCACTGCGTATCTGGTAAAACCGCTTTCTCTGGGAGCAGACATTGTTGTGAACTCTTCTTCGAAATATATCAATGGAAACAGCAATTCCATCAGTGGAGTGATCACAGACGGCGGAACCTTTAAGTGGGATACGGAAAAATATCCAGGCATGCGTGATTTTGTAAAATTCGGACCGTTTGCATATACAGCAAAGCTCAGAAACGGACTGTTCCGCAACACCGGAGCCTGTCTTTCGCCGCAAAATGCATTTTTAAACAGCATTGGGCTTGAGACATTGGGACTTCGCATGGAGCGTATCTGCGACAATGCAATGCAGCTTGCGGCTTATATCGAAGAAAATTATAAAGATATCACAGTAAATTATGCAGGACTGAAATCAAGCAGCTGGCATGAAATTGCAGCAAGCCAGTTTGACGGTCACTACGGCGGCATCTTTACCTTAAGGCTTGGCAGCAAGGAGCGGGCATTTGCATTTATCAATGCATTAAAATATCCGCTTAAGGTATCGAACATCGGTGATACCAAATCGCTTGTCATTCATCCGGAATCGACCATCAGCGTACACAGTACAGAGGAAGAAAAGCGGGTAGGCGGTGTATTTGATGATCTGGTGCGCATCAGCGTCGGAATCGAGGATATAGATGATCTGATCTGGGATTTTAAACAGGCGATTGAGAGCCTTTCCTGAAAAATATATCGAATTTTACAGTAACACTTTAAAACGGGCACTTTAATGTGTTACAATAGAAAAGCACAGTAAAATACTAGGATATAAAACAGAAAAGATAAGGAGTGTAAAGATGGCGGGAGTCGATTATGCAGCATTAAAAAAAGGTGGATTCATGAGACAGAAGCAGAAAGGATTTTTCTCACTCAGAATCCAGGTAGTCGGAGGTAATCTGACAGCAGAAAATATTAAGACTGTGGCTGAGGTTGCAGAAAAGTATGGCAAAGGTTATGTACATATGACCTCAAGACAGGGAATCGAGATTCCATTTGTCAATTTTGAAAATATCGAGGAAGTAAAGGCAGAACTTGCAAAAGGCGGTGTGAAACCGGGTGTCTGTGGGCCGAGAGTCCGTACCGTTACAGCCTGTCAGGGATCAGAGATCTGTCCAAGCGGATGTATTGATACCTACTCACTGGCACAGGAATTAGATGAACATTATTTTGGACGTGAGCTTCCTCACAAATTTAAATTTGGTGTGACCGGATGCCAGAATAACTGCTTAAAGGCAGAGGAAAATGATATCGGAATCAAAGGCGGTATGGAGGTTACCTGGGCAGAGGATAAATGTATCGGCTGTGGAGTCTGTGAAAAGGCATGCCGTCAGGGTGCGATCAAATGTGAAGGAAATAAAGTGACGATCAACCGTGATAGGTGTAATTACTGCGGACGCTGCGTAAAATCCTGCCCGACCGATGCGTGGGAAGGAAACAGCGGATATCTGGTTTCTTTCGGTGGATTGTTCGGCAATCAGATCTATAAAGGCGAACAGCTTTTACCGATCGTACATGACAAAGAAACATTGTTCCGTGTCACGGATGCGGCAATCGACTTTTTCAGAGACCATGCAAATCCGGGCGAGCGTTTCCGCCTGACGTTACAGCGCGTCGGCGAGGAAGAGTTCCGCAAGAAGATCAAAGAAGCCTACGAGGGAAAGTAAGGATTTCGGGCAGAAAAACATGCATGCAGGAAAAAATTGTATATAAAAACAAATAGATATGTCACAAAAAAATATGCATGCAAGAACAAATAAGCATGTAAACAAATAGATGCAGCAAAAGCATGCATACAGAAAACAATCTGGAGCAATCAAAAATGCAGCATATATAATAAGAAGAAACAGGAGGGAAGAAATGGAAATCGCAGGAATTGCAATCGACGAGACAGTCGATATTACCGATAAAGTATGTCCGCTCACTTTTGTAAAAGCAAAAGTAGCGTTGGAAGAATTAGATGACGGTGAAGTCATTGCCATCCGTATGAATGATGGTGAACCGGTACAGAATGTACCGCGCAGCGTCAAAGAAGAAGGGCATCAGATCTTAAAACTGGTAGACAACGAAGACGGAACTTATAATCTGATCGTCCGTAAGGTAGAGGGATAGGAGGAAACATGGCACAGCGAATCAACAAAGACAATTTTGAAGAAAAAGTCCTGAAAAATCCGCTGCCTGTTCTGGTTGATTTTTATTCAGACAGCTGTATTCCGTGCAAGCAGTTATCACCGGTGCTTGGGGATATTGAGGACGAACGCGAAGACACACTTTCCGTATACAAAGTCAATGTCAATTATGACATGGAGCTTGCAGAAAAGTATGATGTCATGGGTGTACCGGCACTGCGTTTGTTTGTGCAGGGCGAAGTCAAAGCAGAGAGAGCCGGTGCAGCAGGAAAAGCTGACATTGAAGCCTGGATTGATGAAGCATTGAACGCATAAACTTTACATTGATGGCGTTAAAAAGCAGTTTAGATTTTTTTGCATACGCAGAAAAATAATGCAAAATAAAGATGAGAAAAATAGCGGGTAGAAAAAAATTTCCGCGGAAAAGAGGAGAAATATGCAGATCACAGTGGCAGGAAACAAAAAAGAAGTAAAAGATGATTTGAAGTTAACAGAACTGTTTGAGTTAGAGCAGGTGGAGACACCAGAGTATGTTACCGTTTCCATCAATGAGGAATTTGTTCCATCTGACCAGGTGCAGTCAACGGTATTAAAAGATGGTGACAACGTAGAATTTTTATATTTCATGGGAGGAGGCAGCTATGGCATTAACAGATGAGCAGATTGAGCGTTACTCAAGACATATTATTTTAAAAGAAGTCGGCGCAAAGGGACAGAAAAAACTTTTGAATGCAAAAGTTCTGATTATCGGAGCAGGCGGACTTGGAGCACCGGCAGCAATGTATCTTGGTGCAGCAGGTGTGGGAACCATTGGTATCGTAGATGCAGATGAGGTCGATCTTTCTAATTTACAGCGTCAGATCATCCATGGCACAGCCGATATTGGAAAAGCAAAAGTAAAATCCGCAAAAGAGACGATTAATGCAATGAACCCGGATGTAACGGTAAAAACATATCGTCAGTTTGTGACAAGCGAAAACATTATGGATCTGATCGCAGATTATGATTTTATTATCGACGGAACTGATAATTTCCCGGCAAAATTTTTGATCAATGATGCCTGTGTTATGGCGAAAAAACCATTTTCCCATGCAGGAATCATCCGCTTTAAAGGACAGCTTATGACTTATGTTCCGGGAGAGGGACCATGTTACCGCTGTGTATTCAAAAATCCACCACCAAAGGATGCAGTGCCGACCTGTAAACAGGCAGGTGTCATCGGTGCCATGGGCGGTGTGATTGGAAGTTTACAGGCAATGGAAGCTATCAAATACATTCTTGGTGTAGGAAAACTTTTGACCGGTTATTTATTGACCTACGATGCGATCAACCAGGAATTTCATAAAGTGAAACTGCCATCCAATACAGATGGCTGTGCAGTATGTGGAAAGCATCCGACAATCACAGAACTGATCGATTATGAGCAGGTTGTCTGCACAGATGGTATTTAATTTAGGAGGCGCATATGCTGATTTTAAAACAGGAAGATTACAATAAGATCGTAGATCACGCAAAAAACGGACTCCCGAATGAAGCATGCGGACTGCTTGGCGGCTATGTGGAAGGGGAAAAACGTGTGGTAACAGACGTGTATCTGCTTCGCAATGTAGACGAGAGCAGGGAACATTTTTCCATGGACCCGGCAGAGCAGCTAGCAGCGATCAAAGATATCCGCCAGAAAAAAGGCGTGCTTCTCGGTAATTTCCACTCGCATCCGGAATCGCCGTCACGCCCGTCCCAGGAAGACATCCGCTTAGCGTATGATCCGAAGATGAACTATCTTATCCTTTCGCTGATGAATCCGGAGGAACTTGTACTTAATTCTTTCCATATCGAAAAAGGAGAGGTCACAAAAGAAGAGCTTGTGATCGAATCATAAAAATAAAATCATAGACAAAAATAAGTGTGGAAGAAAATTTTTTCACACTTATTTTTTGTTTTATGGTACCAGAGGACTAGACCGTCAATTGACATAAATGTTAATGATACGATAAGATAAAAATATTGTGAAAAATGATTTTTTTAAAAGAAAATGAGGTTGCAGCAGGCAGCTGGAGGAGTATTGCGTGAGTAAGAAAATGTTATTAGGAGTATTAGCGGCAGTGATGCTATCAGGAGAGATAAGTGCTTCCCCTGTGTTGGCACAGAATCTGTACGCAGACAGGGACGTGACAGAAATCATGGAAGCAGAGGAGGATGCGGCGGAGACAGAGCATGTATTTTCTGTGGGCAATGCACTAGAAGATAAAAATGGTTTTGTAATTGAAAATGGAGTTTTAACAGATTACAGAGGGTATGAAACAGAGATTGCGATTCCGGCAGGGGTAACTTCCATCGGTGAGTCGGCATTTGAGGGAAAAGATATTGAGAGCGTCAAAGTTCCGGATGGGGTTACTGCATTAGGATATAGAGCATTTTATCACTGTACGAAATTAAAGTCTGTGGAACTGCCAAAGACCTTACAGACGATCGCATCATATGCATTCAGAAGTTGTGAAAATTTAGAAAGCATAACAGTTTCCGGTACCTCTGCGAAAAAAGGAACGGTAATGATACCGGGCAGCGTTACGGAGATGAAAGATTTTACTTTTGGCGGAAGTGATTTAATTACGGAACTGGATATAACGACTTCTACGGCAGTTATCTCTAACCGTATTGTAGATCTGCCCAATGTGAATACAGTAAAAGCCACCGGCAGTACAAAATACAAAGTCCAGGATAACATATTGTATGATAAATCAGTTGAAGATTTATACTATTTTCCGCAGGGAAGCAGCAAAACGCAGGTCATACTGCCGGAGGGCGTTGAGGTTATTGAAAAAGCAGCTTTTTATAACTGCAAAAATATTGAAAATATAACCTTGCCACAGACCTTATGGAAGATTGATGATATGGCACTGTGGGGATGTGAGAAGATAAAGAAACTGGAGCTGACTTCGAAAATTTCAAGTGTTGGAAGTTATGTATTTAGGGACTGTAAGGCATTAGAAGAGATTATAGTTGTACCGGAAAACACATATTTTAAAAGTGTGGACGGTATTTTATATGAAAAGAAGAAATACATGAGAATGATGGTATGTCCTGCGATGAAACAGGGAATTGTTACGGTTGCAGACGGAATGCATGAGATTGGTACGGAGGCATTTCATGACTGTAAATATGTGACAGAAGTCAGACTGCCGGAAAGTTTAGAGACAATCAACAGCAGTGCTTTTGAAGGATGCAGTGCGCTGGAAAAAATTGAACTGCCGGATAATATCGAGCAAATTGGAATGTATGCATTTGAAGATTGTACAGCGTTAAAGAGTGTCAAATTACCAGCCAGATTAACGGACATTGATCAGGCAGTGTTTGCGGGGTGTGAGTCTCTGGAAAATATCGTGATTCCAGAAGGGGTAACCAGTATAAAATACAGGGCATTTGATGGCTGTGATAATTTACAGTATGCGATCATTCCGGCGTCCGTAACCAGCATAGAGGATGGTGCATTTGAAACCGGCCGGAGAGACAGGGATCTGCTCATTTACTGTAAGGAGGGAACCTGTGCAGAAAGCTACGCAAAAGAAAATGATATTTCTTATGCGTATGGAAACACAGCGAAGAAACGGCAGACGATCACAGCGAATGACTTTGAAAAAATGTATGGAGATGAGTCATTTTATATTCAGGCAGCTACAGACGGAGATGGAAAGCTGACTTATAAGGTAAAGGATGAGTCTGTGGTTACGGTAAGCGCTGACGGAAAAGTCACGATCAAAGGAACAGGAACAACAGATGTCGTGATCACGGCTGCAAGAACAGACGCTTACGAGTGGGCATCGAAAACGATCCATATCAGTGTCCGGGGTGTGGTGAAGAAAAAATCGCAGACGATCACCGTCGCGGATATTATCAGTATCTATGAAGGAAATACGGTAGCATTAGACGCTGCAACGGATGGGGACGGAACAATTTCTTATGTGTCAGATGATAAAACGGTTGCAAGCGTGGATGCTTCCGGAAAAGTCTGTGGAATAAAACAGGGGACAGCACATATTACTGTTCTTGCATCAGAAACGGAATTGTATCATGCATCAGAGACAATCGTCACAGTAACTGTGAAGCCCAAAAAGACACAGAGCAATACAGATCCGGGGAAAAAACCATCGGATAACGTGTCGAAGGATGATTCACAGACAACAGAGGATAAAAAACCTTCTGATGGCGGCAACAATACATCTGGGACAACAGATGGTCAGCAGACAAAGAAGAAACAGACCATAAAAGCAAAAAATATCACAAAGACATACAGTACAAAAACATTTTCCATCGGAGCAAAGACAAATGGTGGAGGTAAATTAACATACAAGGTGGCAGATAAAAAAATTGCGACCATAAGTAAGACCGGAAAGATCAAACTGAAAAATTGTGGACAGACAAAAATTACGATCAAAGCAGCCGCAAAAGGAAAATATAAGGCAGCAACAAAGACGATCACATTAACCGTAAAACCGGTAAAGGTAAAAGTAACCTCTGTAAAGCAGCCAAAGGCAAAGACGTTACAGGTAAAGTGGAAAAAGGATAAGAAGGCATCCGGTTATATCATTCAGTACTCCACAGATAAGAAATTCAAAAAGAATGTGAAAAAAGCTGTTGTCACAAAAAACCAGACCGTTACGAAAAAGATCACGAAATTAAAACCGGGAAAGAAATATTATGTCCGTGTGTGTGCATATAAAAATTCTCACGGAAAAAAAGTACAGGGAAGTTATGGTACGGTAAAAAGTGTAAAATTGAAGTGATATGCATCGGCATAAAAGTGGTAAAGGATGGAGAAACGTTATGAAAATGAAAAGAATACTGACTGGAATGCTGGGAGCAGCTATTTTAGCTGCAGGCGTAAATCTATTGTCCGTACAGGCGGCAGAAAATGCAGGAGTGATGGAATATATAGCTGCGACAGAATACATAGAGGAAACAGAAGCAGCAGAGCCGGAAAATGCAGAAAAACAGGTGTTTGAAACTGAAGAAGATACAAAAACAGCAGATACGGGTGAATTTACGATCAACAACGGTCTGTTGACAAAATATACCGGAACAGCAGAGACGGTTACAATCCCTTCAAATGTCAGTAGAATTGGCAAGTCAGCATTTCAGAATAATAAATACATCAAAAGCGTAATCATTCCGGGAAATGTACGGAAAATTGAAATGCTGGCATTTTATGGATGCAGCAATCTGGAAAGTGTCACAATGGCAGAAGGTGTAGAAGAGATTGGTATGCAGACATTTTCCGAAACTCATTTGAAAAGTGTTGTTCTTCCCAAATCCATAATCAAAATGGATAGACTTGTGTTTACAAGCTGCAATCGGCTGACAAGTATTGATTTTACAGAGGGCACTTATAATATTAATGGTGATATCATAGGTTCCTGTGCTGCGCTGACAGAGATAAAGGTTTCAGGCAATAATACGAGATATCAGGTTAAAGATAACGTGTTATATGAAAAGAATGGAAAAACAGTTTGTTATTGTCCGGCAGGCCGTAAGACTGATATGAATGTGCCGGATGGAGTAGAGCATATCGGAGATTTTGCATTCTGGGATTGTCTTACAACGAAAGTTACACTTCCTGATAGTGTAAAAAGTATTGGAGAACGGGCATTTTTTTCGACCGGAATGGAGACGATGATACTTCCGGCGAATCTGGAGTCGATCGGAAAAGAAGCATTTTTTTATTGCCAAAATTTAAAACAGATCACAATTCCGGCTAAGACAACAAAAATAGGAAACAATGTGTTCGGCAGCTGTGATCACTTAGAGACGATCAATGTGGCGGCAGGGAATACGATATACAGATCAGAGGATGGCATATTGTATGGCACAGAGGAAGGCAGACTCGTGTTGATTAATTGTCCTGCCGGGAAAAAAGGGAACGTGAAGATCTTAGAGGGGACGGTGGGAATCCTTGACGGTTCCTTCAGTAACTGTGAAAAGATCACATCGGTAGATATGCCGGACAGCGTAAAGAGCATTGGCGAAGATGCATTTAAATCCTGTTCCTCGCTTATAAAAGTCCGGTTCTCAAATCAGCTTACGGATATAGGAAACTATGCCTTTTATAGGTGTGATTCCATGCAGCAGGTACATCTGCCGGACAGTGTTAAAGATTTGGGGGCATGGGCTTTCCGGTATTGTGATGCGTTAACAGAAGTAACAATTTCCAAAAATATTTCGGATATTCCGGATAATGCGTTTGGTGGCTGTACAAATCTGACCGGTATTACCATACCGGACGGGGTAAAAACAATAGCAGACAATGCGTTTTCGTATTGCAGCAATTTAACGATATACTGTAGTTCAGGTTCTGCTGCAAAAAAATATGCGAAAAATAACAATATAAAAAGTAAGGTAGCTGACGAACGGAAAACCCAGACGATTACGACAGATAATGATAACATTGAAAAAAAGGTTGGAGATCCGGATTTTAAGATCACTGCAAAAACAACCGGGGATGGAACTCTAAGTTTTTATTCGGGAAACGAAGATATCATTCAGGTATCTGAAAATGGAGCTGTAAAGATCATCGGAGCAGGTACGACCAATATTGTGATCACGGCATCTGCGACGCAAAATTGTAAAATGGCGCAGACAGAAATTTATATTACAATAAAAAATAAAGAAACGGATCAAAAGCGTGTGCAAAAGATCACGTATTCTTATCAGGCAGATAAAAAGGATCTGAATATTTTCTATCTTGACGCAAAGTCGGATGGGGATGGTAAGATATCTTACCGGTCAGAAAACGAAAAAATCGTAAAAATAGATGCAGATGGAAAAGGATATATTTTAGGTTCCGGGACAGTAAAAATTATTATCTCGGCATCAGAGACAGATACCTGTGCGGCAGCGAAGAAAATAGTTACGTTAAATGTAGAAAAAATAACAGATCAGACAGATGAACCGGGGCAGACACAAAAGCCGGATCAGACAGAAAAGCCGGGGCAGACAGATACTCCGAATCAGCCGGATAAGCCGTCAGACCAGAACGGTAATGCCACACAGCAGAAAAAGAAACAGACCATAAAAGCTAAAAATATTACAAAGACCTACAGCACAAAAACTTTTGCCATAGGTGCCAAATCAAGTTGTGGGGCAAAACTGACCTACAAGGTGGCAGATAAAAAGATCGCAGCCATAAGTAAGACCGGAAAAATCAAATTAAAGAGTTACGGACAGACAAAAATCACAATCAAAGCGGCTGCAAAAGGAAAATATAAGGCAGCAACAAAGACGATTACTTTAACGGTAAAACCGGTGAAGAACCAGATTACTTCTCTGAAATCCAAAAAGGCAAAGACATTTGAAGTAAAATGGAAAAAGGACAAGAAAGCATCCGGTTATATCGTTCAGTATTCCATGGATAAGAAATTCAAAAAGAATGTAAAAAAAGTTGTTGTCACAAAAAACAAAACCACTACCAAAAAAATCACAAAATTAAAGCCGGGAAAGAAATACTATGTCCGCGTATGCTCTTATAAAAATTCCCGCGGGAAAAGAGTGCAGGGAGCTTATAGTAAGGTGAAAACTGTGACGGTCAGAAAGTGATTGCTCCTGTTATTTTCGGAAATAAAAGATTAAAAAATTTAAAAGAATTAATGTAAGAACAGCTATAAACACAGTGTTTATGGTTGTTCTTTTTTTCTATTTATGGTTCCTGATACCTAAGTACCATTTTGCAAAATTTTATCAAATTACCTTGACAAATATTTCCATCAGACATATACTTTGAAAAGCTAATTATTTGACTATCAAACTATTTGAAAGGCAAATGATTACATGAATCAGAAAATAAGAAAAGAAAATCAGCCCACAATAGAAATAAGGGCAAGGCGCTGAAAAAATAATAAGGTATGCGCAGAAAAGGAGAAAAATATGTTAGAGAAAATGATCCCGATTATTGCAGAGCAGTTAAATGTGAATGAGTCTGAAATCAAGGCAGAGTCCAATTTCAAAGATGACTTAGGAGCAGATTCCTTAGATTTATTTGAACTTGTCATGGCTCTTGAGGAAGAGTTTGGCGTGGAGATCCCATCTGAGGATTTACCTTCTATCGTAACTGTCAATGATGTTGTCGAGTACTTAAAAGGAAAAGGTGTGGCTTAAGTATGGAGACAAGGGTAAGCAAACTGCTGGGAACAAAATATCCGGTCATCCAGGGCGGTATGGCATGGGTTGCGGAATATCATCTTGCGGCGGCAGTTTCAAATGCCGGAGGGTTAGGAATCATCGGAGCTGCAAGTGCACCGCCTGAAGTGGTAAGAGAACAGGTCAGGGAAGTAAAAAAGCTGACGGACAAGCCGTTTGGCGTGAATGTCATGTTATTAAATCCGAATGCGGCTGAGGTTGCACAGATCGTCATTGAAGAGGGCGTTAAAGTAGTGACCACAGGTGCCGGTAACCCTGGAAAATTTATGGATGACTGGAAAAAGGCAGGCGTTGTCGTGATTCCGGTTGTTGCAAGTGTTGCAATGGCGAGAATGATGGAACGTGGCGGAGCAGATGCAGTCATTGCAGAGGGAATGGAGTCTGGCGGACATATCGGTGCACAGACGACCATGACACTCGTTCCGCAGGTGGCAGATGCAGTACAGATACCGGTCATTGCCGCAGGGGGAATTGCAGACGGCAGAGGCATGGCAGCAGCATTTATGCTCGGCGCCGAAGGTGTACAGATGGGAACCAGATTTGTGGTCGCGAAAGAATCCATCGTGCATCCGAATTACAAAGAGCGTGTCATTAAGGCAAAGGATATTGATTCGGAAGTGACAGGTATGAGTACCGGACATCCGATCCGCGTGCTGCGCAACCAGATGAGCCGCGAATATCTGAAACTGGAAAAAGAGGGAGCATCCTTTGAAGAGTTAGAGCACCTTACACTTGGTTCCCTGCGCAAGGCAGTCATGGATGGTGATGTGGTAAACGGAAGCCTGATGGCAGGACAGAGCGCGGGCATGGTAAAAAAAGAGCAGACCTGTAAAGAGATCATTGAGGATGTTGTGACACAGGCAGAGAAACTGCTTGGAAGATAGTGCAAAAATAAGCGCAAAAAACGGAGGTTAGTGTGAAAAATAAGATTTTTCACACGCAAGATTTGTGCTTACGCACAAACTTGAGATGCGCAAAAGACAGCGCAAGAATGGAGATTAACATGGGAAAGACGGTTTTTATGTTTCCGGGACAGGGAGCACAGTACATAGGAATGGCAAAGGATTTTTACGATGCCATCCCGGAATGCAGGGAGGTATTTGAGGAGGCATCCGAGGCGTCAGCACTTGATATCGCTGCGTTATGCTTTGAGGAAAACGACAAGATCAATATCACGGAGTATACACAGATCTGTATGCTGACCGCCGAGGCTGCGATCCTGCGTGCATTGGAGGTAAAAGGCTATAAAGCAGATGTGACTGCAGGCTTAAGCCTGGGAGAATATGGTGCACTGATCGCCTGCGGAGCACTGAGCAGAAAAGATGCATTTGCACTGGTGCGCAAAAGAGGGATCTACATGCAGGAGGCGGTGCCGGAGGGCGGAGCCATGGCAGCAGTCCTGGCACTGGATACCGCGCAGATTGAGGAAGCCTGTAAAAAAACAGAGGGCATTGTATCGATCGCAAACTATAACTGCCCGGGACAGATCGTCATTACCGGAGAAGAAAAAGCCGTAGCGGCAGCCGGAGAGCTCTGCAAAGAAGCCGGAGCAAAACGTGTTGTTCCGTTAAAGGTCAGCGGACCGTTCCACTCAGCAATGTTAAAGGGTGCCGGAGAAAAACTTGGCGAGGAATTAAAACATGTAACAGTCCATACACCGGCAATCCCGTATGTCGCAAACGTGACAGCAGACTATGTGACAAAAGAAGAGGAGATCAAACCATTACTGGAAAAACAGGTGTCCTCATCTGTCCGCTGGCAGCAGACGATCGAGCGTCTGATCGCAGACGGAGCAGACAAATTTGTAGAGATCGGACCGGGGAAAACCTTGACAGGATTCATGCGCAAGATCAACCGTGATGTAGCTGCAGTCAATATTGATAAATATGAAGACTTTGAGAAATTTGTTGCTGAGAGCAAAAATAAATAAGATATGCCACATATTTTGATGTGAAAAAAGTTTGGCAGCTATCAGAAAAAAGGAGAAGTTATGTTAACTAATAAAACAGCACTGGTCACCGGTGCAAGCCGCGGCATCGGAGCTGCGATCGCAAAAAGTCTTGCAAAAGAAGGTGCATTTGTCATCATCAATTACAACGGTTCCAAAGAGCGTGCCGATGCTGTTGCGGCAGAAATCACAGCGGATGGCGGCAAAGCGGCAGTTTACGGCTGCAATGTATCTGATTATAGTGCCTGTGAAAAAATGGCAAAAGACATCATGGAGACATACGGTCATCTGGATATTCTGGTCAACAATGCCGGTATCACACGGGATGATCTTTTGATGAAAATGAGCGAGGAAGCATTTGACGCGGTCATTGCGACAAACCTCAAGGGAACTTTTAACACGATCCGTCATTTTTCACGCTATCTGTTAAAGCAGCGTTCCGGAACGATCATCAATCTATCATCCGTATCCGGTATTCTTGGAAATGCAGGACAGGCAAATTACAGTGCAAGCAAGGCGGGCGTGATCGGACTGACCAAAAGTGTGGCGAGAGAACTTTCTTCCCGTGGGATTACCTGCAATGCGGTTGCGCCGGGATTCATTGATACGGAAATGACAGCGCAGATGACAGACAATGCAAAGGAAGCAGTGAAAACGCAGATCCCGCTCGGCAGAGTCGGAAAAGTGGATGATATTGCGGAGGTAGTGACATTTTTAACCTCGGAGAAAGCATCCTACATCACAGGACAGGTAATTTCCGTGGACGGCGGTATGAGCATATAAGCAGTAAAAACATTTTGACTGCATGGTATTGTGTCGGATCAAAAAGGAAAAGCCTGAATTTGGGGCTTGAAAATGGAAAGGAAAAGTTATGAGCAGACGAGTAGTGGTAACAGGAATGGGCGCGATCACTCCGATCGGACTTAGTGTAGAGGAGTTCTGGCAGTCCGTAAAAGAAGGAAAAACCGGTTTCGGTGAGATCACAAAATTTGATACAGAAGGATATAAATGTCATCTTGCAGCCGAAGTAAAAGATTTCGATGCAAAACAGTATATGGATGCGAAGACGGCAAGACGTATGGAACTGTTCTGCCAGTACGCGGTGGCAGCTGCAAAAGAGGCGATCACAGATGCAGCATTAGATATGGAAAAAGAAGATCCTTACCGCGTCGGCGTATCAGTCGGAAACGGAGTCGGAAGTCTTGGGGGAATTGAGCGTGAGCACAAAAGACTGTTGGAAAAAGGACCGTCAAAAGTGAATCCGCTGTTCGTACCGCTTGTCATTTCCAACATGGCAGCCGGAAATGTTTCCATTGCATTTGGACTGAAAGGAAAGAGTATCAATGTGGTAACAGCATGTGCAACCGGAACAAACAGTATCGGTGAGGCATTCCGGAGTATTCAGTATGGTGAAGCAGATGTGATGGTTGCCGGTGGAACAGAGGGCGCGATCTGCCCGCTTGGAATTGCAGGATTCACATCTCTGACGGCACTTTCCTCTGAAAGTGATCCTACGAAATGTTCCATTCCGTTTGATAAAAACCGCAGCGGTTTTGTGATGGGAGAAGGAGCGGCAATCGTTGTGTTAGAAGAATTAGAACATGCAAAAGCGCGTGGAGCAAAAATCTACGCAGAGGTAGTCGGATACGGAACATCATCCGATGCATATCACATTACTTCTCCTGCTGAGGATGGTGCAGGTGCTGCCCGTGCCATGACAAATGCGGTGGAAGATGCGGGCATTCGTCCGGAAGAAGTTACCTATATCAATGCACATGGAACTTCTACACATCACAACGATCTGTTTGAGACACGCGCGATCAAACTTGCTTTTGGTGATCATGCGTATGATATGAAGGTCAATTCTACGAAATCTATGGTCGGACATTTGCTCGGTGCAGCAGGCGCCATCGAATTTGTAACTTGTGTCAAGGAAATGCAGGATAATTTTGTACATGCGACCGTTGGTTACACAACACCGGATGAAGAACTTGATCTTGATTACTGTAAAGAGGCGGTACAGATGGATGTGCCGTATGCACTCAGCAACTCACTCGGTTTTGGCGGACACAATGCAAGTATCCTGCTGAAAAAATACAGTGAATAACAGGGAGGAAATTATGTCCGTTTTAACAACGAAACAGATTATGGAGATCATTCCGCACCGCCAGCCATTTTTGCTGATCGACACAGTGGAAGAATTAGAGTCCGGCGTGCGTGCAGTTGCAAAAAAATGTGTCAGTTATAATGAGCCATTCTTTGGCGGACATTTTCCGAATGAACCGGTCATGCCGGGCGTGCTGATCATTGAAGCACTGGCACAGACCGGAGCGGTTGCAATTCTCTCGGTGGAAGAAAATCGTGGAAAAACGGCATATTTTGCGGGAATCAATTCAGCAAAATTTAAACGGAAAGTAGTGCCGGGTGATGTTTTGACATTAGAAACGGAGATCATAAAACAAAAAGGTCCGATCGGAGTCGGCCGCGCCACGGCGAAGGTGGATGGCAGTATTGCATGCATCGCGGAACTCACATTTGCGATCAGTTGAAGTTAAGAGAGTCTGGAACAGCATAGGTTTGATAAATCACTGTAAACAGGCAAAAAGGGGAAACTATGGCAGCATTTTTTTGGAAAAAGAATAAAGAAGTAACAGAGACAGTGGAAGAACCACAGAAAACGGCAGAGGCAGCAAAAAAAGACGCAGAGACAGTTAATACAGAGCCGCCGGCAACGATCGTCTGTCCGGCTTGTGGCAGAGAGATCAATAAGAAAACTGCGGAAAAAAATAAATATGTCTGTTATGAGTGCGGCAATTATTTCCGCGTCCGTACCAAAAACAGGATCCGCATGGTTGCGGATAAGGATACCTTTGAGCCGTGGTTTGAGGAATTGGAGTCAAAAAATCCGCTTGATTTTCCGGGATATCCGGAGAAGATCAAAGCCGCACAGGAAAAGACAGGACTGCATGAGGCAGTCACAGTCGGAAAATGCAGGATCTATGGACTTGAGACGGTGATCGGCGTGTGTGATGCCCGGTTTATGATGAGCAGTATGGGGCATGTTGTGGGAGAAAAAATCGCACTTGCGGTGGAGCGTGCGACAGAACTTTCTCTTCCGGTTATTTTATTCTGTTGTTCCGGTGGTGCAAGAATGCAGGAGGGAATCGTTTCCCTGATGCAGATGGCAAAGACAGCAGCTGCTTTAAAGAAACATTCCGAGGCAGGACTTTTATATGTGCCGGTGTTAACCGATCCTACGACCGGAGGTGTGACGGCAAGTTTTGCAATGTTAGGAGATATCATCCTTGCAGAACCGGGAGCATTGATCGGATTTGCAGGGCCGCGTGTCATCGAGCAGACGATCGGAGAGAAACTGCCGGAGGGATTCCAGAGAGCGCAGTTTCAGTTAGAGCATGGTTTTGTGGATGCGATCGTGGAGCGTAAAGATTTAAAAATGACACTTTACCGCATTTTAAAGATGCATCAGAAAACGGAAGGATATGCAAACTTTGATCCGCTGCGCAGCGATGACTGTTACGAGCCGACAGAGGTCATGAAAGAGCGCGCCACAAAGGCACAGCCTCTTTCCGCATGGGAAAAAGTGCGTGCGGCAAGACGTGCAGACCGGCTTGCATCGGTGGATTATATCGACAATATTTTTGACGACTTCATGGAATTTCACGGAGACAGACAGTTCGCGGATGATCCTGCGATTGTGGGCGGTGTTGCCTACCTTGACGGCCAGCCGGTCACTGTGATCGGTATTCATAAAGGAAAAGATTTAAAAGACTGCATGCGTCACAATTACGGAATGCCGTCACCGGAAGGTTACAGAAAAGCACTGCGTCTGATGAAACAGGCAGAAAAATTCAACCGTCCGATCATCACATTTGTGAACACATCCGGTGCATTCTGCGGAAAAGAAGCGGAAGAACGCGGACAGGGTGAAGCAATCGCAAGAAATCTCTATGAGATGTCAGCCATCAAAGTTCCGATCCTCTGTCTGATGATCGGAGAAGGCGGAAGCGGCGGTGCGCTTGCACTGTCGGTCGGCAATGAAGTCTGGATGCTTGAAAATGCAACGTATTCGGTACTTTCGCCGGAAGGATTTGCATCGATCCTCTGGAAAGATGGAAAACGTGCAAAAGAAGCCAGCGAGGTCATGAAGATCACGGCGCATGATCTGTATGCGTTAAATATTGTGGAGCAGGTAATCCCGGAGTATGGCACGGCAGACGAAAAAGCATGTGAGTCAATCTCAAGATATATGAAAGGCCATATGAAAGAATTTTTAGAGCGTCAGAATGGCAAGACAGGAGAGCAGCTTGCCGAGGAGCGCTATGCGAGATTCCGTGCGTTCTGATAAAAAGGTTACTGGATTATTTTACAGAGGGCAGATGGAAATAAAATAAACTCTGGAATGAGGAAAAAGTATGAAAATCAAAATCAAGGGAACCGGAAGTGCGGTTCCAAAACTTCGGGTGACAAACGATGATTTAAGTAAACTGATGGACACCTCTGACGAGTGGATCAGAAGCCGTACCGGAATCGGTGCAAGACATCTTGCGGTGGAGGAGACGACGACAGGGCTTGCTGTCGCAGCAGCAAAGGAAGCGTTAAAAGATGCGGAAGTGACTGCGGAGGAACTTGATCTTATCATTGCAGCAACGGTTACGGCGGATAAGTTTCTGCCGAACTTATCCTGTGAAGTGCAGAGTGCGCTTGGAGCAAAAAATGCATTTGCATTTGATTTAAACGCTGCCTGCTCCGGATTTTTGTTTGCGTTAAATACGGTTCAGATGTATCTGGAAAATGGTGTATACAAAAATGCATTGGTCATTGGAGCGGAAACTCTTTCAAAGATCATGGACTGGAATGACAGAAGCACCTGTGTATTGTTTGGGGACGGTGCAGGGGCGGCGGTCGTTGAGGTGGATTCCGAAACAAATTGTAAAGCAAAGCAGCCGGGTGCAGCAAACAAAAGCGGCATTCTAAGCATGGTACAGGGTTCCGACGGCGCGCGGGGGGAAGTCCTCCGCTGTGATAACCGTCCGGTCAATAATCCGTTTGCGGTCAACGATACGAAACTTTCCTATGTGTCGATGAATGGTCAGGAAGTATATAAATTTGCAGTCAAAACGGTGCCAAAGGTGATAGAAGAGGCAGTGAAAAAAGCGGGACTTGAAGTGGAGGATATTGATCTGTTCGTACTTCATCAGGCAAATCTGCGCATTATTGAGTCTGTTGCAAAAAGACTGCATCAGCCGATGGAAAAGTTTCCTACCAATCTGGAAGAGTGCGGCAATATTTCCGCGGCGAGCGTGCCGATTTTGCTTGATAATATCAATAAACGTGGTATGATATGTGAAGGTAAAAAAATAGTTTTGGCAGGATTTGGAGCCGGGCTGACATGGGGCGCGACGGTTTTGGTATGGTAAAGGCAGCAGCAAACAGACTGGCTGCAGTTTACATATATGTGAAAGGCAATCTGTACTGCCATGAATAGGAGTATATTTGAATGACGGCAGATGAAACATTAAATGAATTATTGGTAAAATTGTTTAAAGACATTATGGAGATCGAGGGGAAATCGCTGCTCACGGATGAATTTAAGGATCTTACCTATAATGATTTTCATGTAATAGAAGCGATTGGAATGTCAGAGCCAAAGAGCATGAGCACGGTGGCAAAGCTGATGAACGTTACGACCGGAACGCTGACAAAGGCGATGGACGGTCTGACCGATAAGGGATATGTTGTCAGGGAGCGCAGCAAGCAGGATAAGCGTGTTGTCTGGGTATGCCTGACCGAAAAAGGAAAGGCAGCTTATCTGCATCATGAAGAGTTTCATCACCGTATGATCGACCACATTAAGGGAGAACTTAACACACAGGAGACAACGGTACTGATCTATTCACTGGCAAAACTGGTGGATTTTTTCCAGCAGGTATACGGGGAGAATGAAGAATCGTAGAGGGTTTGGACAAAGTTATGGATATTATATAGATATTTGTGGATGTTTTTCGGAAACGGGAGGCATCCTTTTTCTTTATAGAAGAATGCCAGGGCAGATAGTGCTTTTCAATTTTCTGATAACACAGTCATGATATATTTTCTCAAATAAATGTTGTAATTACAACATACAATCTGACCGAAATAAATTAATATGATACCAGAGACAAGGACATCAGTGTGAAAAATAAGATTTTTCACACGCAGGATTTGTGCTTGCGCACAAACTTAAGATGCGCAAAAGCAGCGCAAGAATGGAGGTTTTCATGAAACAGTTAGAATTAAACAACAGAAAAGTGGCAGTGATCGGATGCGGATTTGTAGGAGCGACATCAGCGTTTGGACTGATGCAGAGCGGATTGTTTTCCGAGATGGTTTTGATTGATGCAAATACAGAGAAAGCGGAAGGGGAGGCGATGGATATTTCCCATGGAATCCCGTTTGCAAGACCGATGAAAATTTATGCGGGCGGTTATGACGATATCATGGATGCGGCAATCATCGTTGTGACAGCCGGTGCAAACCAGAAACCGGGCGAGACGAGGCTGGATCTGGTACAGAAAAATGTTGGCATTTTTAAGAGCATCATCCCGGAGATCGCAAAGAGAGATTATCAGGGAATCCTGCTTATCGTATCAAACCCGGTCGACATTCTTACATACACCGCACACAAGCTGAGCGGAATGCCGGAAAACCGCGTGATCGGTTCCGGTACGGTGCTTGACACGGCACGTTTAAAATATGAGCTGGGAGAGCATCTTGGTGTGGACAGCCGGAGCGTGCATGCATTTATCATCGGGGAGCATGGTGACAGTGAGATCGCTGCATGGAGCAGTGCAAATGTATCGGGAATCCCGCTAAATACATTCTGCGAGATGCGCGGACATTTCAATCATGATGACTCGATGGAACGCATTGCTGCAAATGTGCGCAACAGTGCCTATGAGATCATTGCAAAGAAAAATGCAACTTATTATGGAATTGCGATGTCTGTAAAGAGGATCTGCGAGGCAATCGTGCGCGATGAAAAATCGATCCTTCCGGTTTCCGGTATGATCCATGGAATGTATGGTGTGGAGGATGTTGTCTTAAGTATGCCGGCGATCGTTGGAAAAAACGGAATTGAGAGACAGGTTCCGATTTCTTTAGATGAGGATGAGCAGAAACAGCTCCGGAAATCAGCGCAGATCTTAAAAGAGATGGCAGAACAGGTTTTGTAATTGCCTGCAAAGCGAGCAGGCTGTTATCAAATAAATATCATCATGGGAGGAAAGTTATGATAAGAGAAAAAAAGAGCTGGTTGACAGGAATTTTAGTATTTGCACTGTTGTGTACATTACTTTTGGTGGTACCACAGGAGCATGCAATGGCAGCATCAAAAAAAGTGCCTGCATTTGACAAGACAAAGCAGATTGTTTTTGTAGGGGACGAGGATAGCTATGTGGATTCGATCAAATTTGTTAATGTTTCATCAAAAGCAAAGGTGACAAATATTAAATTTTCAAATCCGTCGGTGCTTGAGTATGCCGGTATGCATAATGTTAATCAGGGAATTGACTGCAGACCATTAAAAGCCGGAAAATGCAAGATAAGCTGTAAAGTAAAGCAGGGTGGAAAAACTTATACATTATCCAAAAATATAACAGTAAAAAAAGCAGATCCGTTTTCTTATGTCAAATTAAATGGGAAAAATGTATATAAGGGCGGCACAGCCAAGATTTGCAGCTATTTCTCAGATAAATTCAAGGTAAAAGTAAGTTATAAATTGAAAAAGGGATGGAAATTGAAAAAAATGTTCAGTAATGATCATTATCGGGATTCCAAAACTTTAAGGTATACGATGACCAAGGATAAAAAAATGAAAAATGGAGATTCTGTAAAGATCCAGAAGGAGTACACGTCTGTGAAAATTGATGCGGAAAATTCAAAGGGAGAGGTATATCGTTACTTAATTATTCTTACGCGTAAATCCGGAAAAGCTGGCATGAAAGCAGCGCCAGGTGCGCAGTCAGATCCGGAGATTGATATTACAGAGCTTGGACAGGTATATGATTATTAGTTGTTTGCAGCCGGCTTCCGTGATAAAATAGAGGGCATATTACGAAGGAAAACGGAGGAACGGTATGAGCAGAGGAATTGCGGGAAAAAATAACTGGGCATTGTTTTTACTTTTGCTGGCAGGGATCGTACTTGGAGGTTTTATCGGGAGCCTTGCGGCGGGAGTGCCGTTTTTAAGCTGGCTTAATTATGGACAGACATTTGGATTTGCAAATCCAATCGTGCTGGATCTTGGAATCCTGATCATTACATTCGGACTCAGTATCAAGATTACGATCGCAAGCATTATTGGTGTATTAATCGCAATTATTATTTATCGGTTTTTATAAAAAATAAAAGTTTAAAATGCAGGTGCAGATGGGGCGCCTGCATTTTTTAATGCCAGATGATTGTTCATCAAAACGGACTGTGTTATAGTAAAAAAATATCACAAGGGGGGAATTCGGGTGAAAAAATTATTATTAAAGAATGCAGTGATGCTGGCAATCGTTATATTCTGCATTGGTTCCGTCAACTGTTATGCAGCCACCAGTACGGGGATCAATGTCAATTATCACAGCCAGAAGGAAATTAAGGATTACCTGAAAAGTAAAAAGGTAAATATTGACGCAGAGACGACCTACAGTAAGAAGGCATCGGATGTAAAGCCGTATCAGGCGGGTACGATCAGTGAGAGCAGTCAGAAATCAGCATTAAATACCATGAATGCGATCCGTTATATTGCAGGAATTGATGCAGTGGGGCTTGATTCTTCTTATACCAAAATGGAACAGGCGGCAGCTTTGGTTAACTCAGCAAATGGAACCTTATCACATTTTCCATCAAAACCGGCAGGAATGGACGACAGCCTTTATAAACTGGGGGCATCCGGTGCATCCAGTGGCAATCTTTCCTATGCAAGCTGGAAATGCGGACTCGGGTATCATCTGGTAAAAGCATGGATGAATGATGGTGATGATTACAATATAGACCGCGTCGGACACAGAAGATGGATTTTAAATCCGCCGATGGAAAAAACAGGATTTGGCTGGGTATATGGATCACATGGAACTTATGCGGCGATGTATGCATTTGACAACTGGTATGAACCGACGGATTATTATGGTGTGGCATGGCCGGCCCAGAATATGCCGGTAGAGTTTTTTGGCAGCAGTTATCCATGGAGCATCAGCATGGGGAAAGATGTGGACAAATTTGCTGTGAAAGTGACTCTCATAAGGCAGTCGGATCAGAAAAAATGGGCTTTTTCAGAAAAGAAAGCCGATGGCTATTTTAACGTGGAAAACAGTAATTATGGACAGAAAGGATGTATTATTTTCCGTCCGGAAAATCTGAGTTATCAGCCGGGAGATACATTTGAGGTAAAAATTACAGGACTTGACCAGAAAGTATCTTATACAGTGAATTTCTTTTCTGTAAACAGTTCAGCGGAGTCAGATGAAAAGCAGAAAGAATCGAAGATCACGGCGAAAAACATCACAAAAACCTTCAGCACCACAACATTTTCCATCAATGCGAAAACGAATGGAAAAGGGAAGATGACGTATAAGGTTGCGGACGAAAAAATCGCCACCGTAAGTAAAAACGGGGTAGTTACACTTAAAAATTACGGAGAAACAAAAATTAAGATCCGTGTAGCTGCAAGTGGTAATTATAAGGCGGCTGAAAAGACGATCGCGCTGACGGTAAAGCCGGTAAAAGCAAAAACGGGTTCGCTGAAATCGACTGCAAAGGGCAGTTTTGCGTTAAAGTGGAAACAGGATAAGAAGGCGACCGGCTATATCATACAATATTCTACCGATAAACGTTTTGAGAAGAATGTGAAAAGCACAACAGTTTCAAGTAACAGGACGACATCGAAGAAGATTGGAAAGCTGAAAGCCGGTAAAAAATATTATGTCAGAATCTGTTCCTATAAAAAATCCGGTGGAAAGAATATAAAAGGCGCTTACAGTGACGTAAAAACCGTAATAACAAAAAAATAGACAAGAAAACGATACTTAGATGATATAAAATTTTTTGTGGAAAATGAATAATTGAACCTGGAATCCTGCAAAAAATGGCTTGTTACACTGTGAAACTTTAATAATTTAGTGAAATAAAGAAAAAAATATTGCACATGGATTCATTTTATAATAAAATAAGTGTGTCAAAACGAAACCAGCGGGAGAACCGTTAGGATCATGCAGTGTAAATGGCATTGTATGGAGTATATACTATAAGTAAGGAGAGATTGTAAAATGGGATACGTTGATGAAGTACTCGAAGTAGTAAAGAAAAAAAATGCAGATCAGCCTGAATTTTTACAGGCAGTAACAGAGGTTCTTGATTCCTTAAGACCTGTTATTGATGCAAACGAAGAGTTATACAGAAAGAATGCAATCTTAGAGAGAATTACAGAGCCGGATCGTCAGATCATGTTCCGCGTTCCGTGGGTAGATGACAATGGACAGGTTCAGGTAAACAGAGGATTCCGTGTACAGTTCAACAATGCAATTGGACCGTACAAGGGAGGTTTAAGACTTCATCCATCTGTAAACCTTGGTATTATCAAATTCTTAGGTTTTGAGCAGATTTTCAAAAACTCACTTACAACACTTCCAATCGGTGGTGGTAAAGGTGGTTCTGATTTCGATCCTAAGGGCAAATCAGACAGAGAGATCATGGCATTCTGCCAGAGCTTTATGACAGAGCTTTCAAAATACATCGGTGCAGACGTCGACGTACCAGCCGGAGATATCGGAACAGGTGCAAGAGAGATCGGTTTCATGTTCGGACAGTATAAGAGAATCCGTGGTTCCTTCGAAGGTGTTCTTACAGGAAAAGGACTTACTTACGGTGGATCACTTGCCCGTACACAGGCTACAGGATATGGTCTGTTATACCTGACAAACGCATTATGGAAAGATCACAGTATGAGCCTTGAAGGCAAGACAGCTGCAGTTTCCGGATCTGGTAACGTAGCTATCTACGCAATCGAGAAAGCACAGCAGTTAGGCGTTAAAGTTGTAACATGTTCTGATTCTACAGGCTGGATCTATGATCCGGAAGGAATCGATGTTGCATTATTAAAAGAAGTAAAAGAAGTAAAACGTGCACGTCTGACAGAGTACGCAGCTGCAAAATCATCTGCAGAGTATCATGCAAAAGAAAACGGTGAGCACGGTGTATGGCAGTACAAAGTAGATTTAGCTCTTCCATGTGCTACACAGAACGAGTTAGACCTTGAGGATGCTAAGATGTTAGTTGCAAACGGTGTTACTTCCGTAACAGAGGGTGCTAACATGCCTACAACACTGGAAGCTACCAAATACTTACAGGAGAAAGGTGTTCTCTTTGTAGGTGGTAAAGCTGCCAATGCCGGTGGTGTTGCTACATCTGCACTTGAGATGAGCCAGAACTCCGAGAGACTTTCCTGGACATTCGAAGAAGTTGATGGAAAACTCAAAGGAATCATGGAGACGATCTACGCTAACATTTCTGACGCTGCAAAGAGATACAATGCAACTGTTGGTGGACAGACTGACTATGTTGCCGGTGCAAATATTGCCGGATTTGAGAAGGTTGTAGACGCTATGTTAGCTCAGGGTGTTTGCTAATCAATTAGCAGATAAGTCCCGATTACAGCTAAATAACGATTGAAAAATGTCCCCGTATATTGCTGGAAACGGTAGTATACGGGGGTTTTATTTGTATTAGGGGTAGCTAGTGCAGATGTTGTAATTATGCACAAAATTTTCAGAAAAGAATTTGCTTTGTTTGACATAAAAAGACGGTGTTCATATAATAATAGTACCCAGACAGATAAATCTGTCTGGGTGCGCTGACACCTTAAAAATCTGACATTTTAGCCAGTTCGTAGGCTGGCAGACAACAGAAAATCAGCATTAAAAGAAAAGAGAAAAGGTTGTCCGAAAGGGCAGCCTTTTTCAAGTTAATGGGGTATGGATGGCAAAGTATGACAAGAAAGCAGCTTTAAAGATTATGATAGAAGCTGTAAAGCAATACGAAGAAAAACTGAATGATAAACAGTTTCTAATCATATATCGGGAAAGGAAAGATATAAAGACAGTAAATGTAGGATTTCGGGATATGAACTTTTTACATATGACTGGTGTGAAAACAAGATTGTCTGCACAACAATTTTATGCGGCTTGCCTGGAATCAAAACTTTCTGAGTATGATTTTGAAATTGATAATAAAGGAAAAGTGCAACAGAAATTAATGGTGTTACCATATCTGGCGAAGAACCAGAGTATGCATGAACTTAGGGTAAGTGATGAAATATTTGAAATGATTTTAGTGGATGAGGAATGAAAATAGTAAGGTTATAACTCCCTTGTTGTCCAACCCCCGAAATGGTAGTATAATCAAAACACACAAATCAATAAACAAATGGGGGCAACACATATGAACATTTTATTTTTTCTGACACCGAAGGAAGACGTAGCACATGTGGAAGAAACGGACACCATGCGTCAGGTGCTTGAGAAAATGGAACATCATGGTTATACAGCTATTCCGCTGCTTAGCGTGGAAGGAAAATATATCGGTACGATCACAGAAGGTGATTTACTATGGTTTTTAAAGGACCGCAATTTCCCGGATCTGAAACTGCTTGAGGATATGCCGATCACGTCGATTGAGCGTAGAAGGGATAATCAGGCGGTAAAGATCGATGAATCCATGGAGAATCTGTTTGACAAGGTAATGAACCAGAACTTCGTTCCTGTTGTAGATGATAAAAGGGTATTTATCGGAATCGTAACCAGAAAAGATGTTCTGGCATACCTTGGAAAGAAAGCGGCTGCTCAGGCGTAATGATAAACCGTCCGTTTGCGGCGCTGATAAAAAATCGATAAAAACAGTGTCACAAACTCTGCCACCGGGATTGCGAGCCACACACCGGTCACATCCCAAATGACTGGCAGTGTGAGGAGTGACAGCAGGATAAAAACAAAGGTTCTTGTAAAGGATATGATTGCCGAGGTTTTACCGTCTGAGAGTGCCGTAAAGAGAGCGGATGAAAAAATGTTATAACCGCTGAACAAAAAGGTCACACAGAATACCGAAAAACCGCTGACGGCAAGGTCATAAGTCGCTGTTTTTCCACCCACAAACAAAAGTACGATCGGCTCGGAGAGCAGGTTACAGCAAATAGTAATTATAATAGAAGAAACGATCACGAAGCGTCTGCAGATTTTGCAGACGCTTTTCAGTCCGCCTGTATTTTTTGCACCGTAATTGTAACTGATCACAGGTGCAACACCCATGGAAAATCCAAGAAAAAGAGCATTAAATAAAAATTGGGAATAAAGCAGTATCGTGATTGCGGCAACACCGTTTTCGCCGGCAAGGCGCAGCATGATTTTGTTAAATGCATAAGTAATCACAGCGTTTGCAATATTCGTTACCATCTCGGATGCACCGTTAAAACTTGCAGTAGAAAGGACACTTCCATGAAAATGAAATTTTGTAAAATAAAGATCTCCCCTGACAAAGAAAAAGTAGAAGAGTCCCACGACTGCAGGTATGAGCTGACCGATACCGGTGGCTAAGGCGGCTCCTTCAATGCCAAATCCAAGAGGAGATAAAAATACATAGTCCAACACGGCGTTTGCGATACCGGCACTGATGACTAACGTCATGCCAATGTGTGGTTTTCCCGCTGTCACGAAGAACGTCTGGAACAGGCTCTGCAGCATGCACGCCGGGGCAAATAAAACAACGGTAAAAAGATATGCCTTGCAGTTTGCAAGTAATGAATCATTTGCACCGAGAGCGCGGCAGATTGGCTCTAAAAATAAAATCGTCAGTATCAGGATGACAACACTCGCCACAACACCGGTAAACACGAGCATGGAAAAGTTATCTTTTGCTTCATCGTCTTTCCCTTCGCCCATTTTCTTTGCAACGACGGCGCTTCCTCCGGTTGCGAGCATGACGCCGATGGCGAGTACGATATTGATGACCGGATAGACGATATTGACTGCGGACAGCGCATTATCTCCAAGAAAGCGCGAGATAAAAATCCCGTCCGTGATTGTATAACAGGACATGAGTACCATCATGACCATGGATGGTAATGCGAATTTTAATAAAGTGACAGGTGTGAATTTCTGACCAATGGACTGTGCCATAATGGGTTCCTCCTTTGAAATATTTTTAAATGTTGTGTCAGCGCGGATGGAAATTGCGGTTTTGAGACACAAATGCTATCATAAACTATATTGTTACCATATAGTCAAGAACTTTTTTCGTGAGGGGAGATTAAAAGTGGACAAAAGTCAATATCTGACAACTGGTGAGCTTGCAAAGCTCATGCACGTCACCAAAAACACTTTATTTCATTATGATAAGATCGGCTTGTTTTCGCCGGAGATCGTGCTTGATAACGAGTACCGTTATTATTCGATCCATCAGATCGAAGTGCTCGAAGCGATCATTATGCTAAAGGAACTTGGTATGTCTTTAAAAGAGATCCAGACCTTTTTAAGTGACCGGACTCCGGAAAAATTATTGGAGCTGTTTGAAAAAGAGGAACAGATTCTGGCAGAAAAAATCCGGCTGTTAAAGGATCGCAGGCAGTGGATGGAAGAAAAAAGTAAAAAAATCAGGGCATATTTAGAGAAAGAAAAAGATGAAATATTTGTCTGTGAAAAACCGGGCAGATATTATCTGATGGATGCATTTTTAGACGTTTCGGAATCAGAATTTGCGGAGCGCACAGCGGAACTGATCAATTTTTATGAGAACAACAGCAAAAGCATCTGTTATGAGATTGGTTACATCCAGTATGCAAAAGATGTCAGGCGGCAGATCTATGCAAATTACAGCAACGTAATATTGCTGATGAAACATAAGCCGGGCGGCATGTCCTGCCATTTTATGCCTGCGGGGAAATATCTGACAACTTATTTTAAAGGGCACTGGAGAAACATCGGGGAGGCTTACCGGAAACTTCTTGCTTATGCAGATGAACATCAGATTACACTGGCGGAAGAGTTCCTGGAAGTTTACACGGTGGATCAGCTGATGGCGGAGACGGTGGAGGAGTATGTGACGGAGATATCGGTGCGCATCTGCGGGGGAGATATGGATGAACTGTGAAGACTGCTGTTTCACTTAATCATAGAGTGTTCGCAGAACGTGTATTTTATGGTTGGAAATATGGAAGATTTTCTTAATTTAGACGAAGGTTTAACAAAAACAAAATGAGATAAGATATAATAAGACTGCCGAGCGAAGCGAGTATAAGGCATATAGCATGAAAAACTATCTGTGTATGTCCATTATCACAAAAAAATCCTCAAAAAACGCGGATTTAAGGGAAAATTATGGGTATTTTCCGAGCAAAATTTTCATATATACCCAAAAGGTAAAAATGAATCGTGATTGAAAGGAAAAATGATGGAAAAGAGGAGGCAAAATATGAAACGAACAAGTGTAACACGGAAAATGGCATTGATTTTAGCAGCGATAGTTCTTATGACAGCATCAGGCTGTGGCAGGCGGGAAAATGCTGATAAAGAAGACAATAATATTACCATATATAAAAGCAATGAAAATGCAGATGGTTTTGACACAGAAACGGTATCGCTCGATGCGCTTACGCCTGAAAATATCATGGCTGCGCTGATCGATGCCGGTGTGGTTCCGTCGGATGTGAAAGTGCTTGATTTTAAACAGGAAGAGGATACCATAACGCTTGATCTGTCGAAAACATTTGAGGAATATGTAAATCAGATGGGAACGGCAGGAGAGTACGCGACAGTTGGAAGCGTAGTCAATACTTATCTGGACGCCTATGATGCCAAGGCAGTGTCTCTTCTGGTGGAAGGAGGAACCTGGAGCACCGGGCATGCAGAGTATGAGACTCTGCAGGGGAGGTATACATACGATGCGCAGGAGTAAAATAACAGGTTTGCTGCTTATCATGGGAATGTTTTTGGCAGGATGTGGAGCAAATAGCGGATCCGCCGGTATAGAGGAAGATGCCGTGATGCAGGAGCTGTATGATCGAAGTGAGATTGCAAGAGGATACACAGATCCAATTTTTCAGGAGTATTTAGATCAATATGATTCGGATTGTGAGATCAAAGAGACGTCGTTTGGTTTCGAACCTGCCGAAACACCGGCACAAGCGCAGTATTTTGTGGAATATCAGTACAGTAATGGTGTCAGCGACGATTTGAAATATTTTTATCAGGTTCAGGTGGATGACAATCACAACTGCATCGTTTTAAAAGAAGGGGAAGGTCAGGCAGAGATGGAAACATCGACAGAGGACGCGGAGATAGAATGGCTGACACAGTAAAAGGAAGTGTGCAGCCATCCTAATCCGATATATCATCATAAGAATAAATAAATTCTGTTATTTCGCAGCCTTATGACCGGAATCTGCGACCATATTTTCCGCATAATCGAGAGCTTCCACAATATTCGGAAGGAAATGTTCTTCCCCGATCAGCTCGATAAAGTGATCTTTTTTCATAACGGACATCGGCTGTTCGTTGACATGTGAGAAGATCAAAGTGATATGTTTTTTCTTCGCACGGGCAGCAAGGTCACGCAGGGAACGCATTGCACTCGCATCGATTGCCGGAACACTTCGCATACGGATAACGATGACTTTGGTTGACTTGTCACTGGTAATTGTAAGAATTTCATCGGCTGCGGCGAAAAACAGCGGTCCACTGATCTCAAATACACGGATTGAGTGTGGAATGTCGCGCATTTTCTCGGCTTCGCCAGGGGTCACATCCGGCTCATCTGCATATTTCCAGGCAGTGACATCGGCAGTTTCTGCCATACGTTTCATAAATAAAAGTGCGGCAAGTACGACACCGACTTCGATGGCAACGACAAGGTCAAAAAATACAGTCAGGAAAAATGTTGCAACAAGTACGATCATATCACTCTTTGGAGCAGTTTTGCACAGATGGAAAAAGGAAGTCCAGTCTGCCATGTTCCATGCAACGACTAAAAGCACTGCGGCTAATGTTGTCATAGGAATTAGGGAAGCAAGCGGCATTAAAACAACTAAAATAATGCTTAAAGTGATACAGTGTGTGATACCTGCGATCGGGGTACGTCCGCCGTTTCTTACGTTTGCAGCAGTACGGGCAATCGCTCCGGTAGCAGGGATTCCGCCAAACAGGCCGGAAAAAATATTTCCAAGTCCCTGACCGATCAGTTCGGCATTTGACTTGTGGGTGTCACCGATCATACCATCAGATACGACTGCGGAAAGCAGGGATTCAATACCGGCTAAAATCGCGATCGTAAATGCCGGGGAGATCAGTTCCTGTACCAGTTTATAGCTGAATGCCGGCATGTGGAAAGACGGAAATTCGGAGGAAAGTTCTCCGTAAACACTTCCGATCGTGTTGACCGGCAGTTTAGCAAAATAAACGATGGCAGTTGTCACGATAATTGCGATCAGGGATCCCGGCAGTTTGTCAGTTACTTTCGGCCACAGAATTAAAATCACAAGTGCAACGGCACCGATTGCGACGGTAACCGGATTGATGGTTGTGATATTTGCAGCATAGGCGCCAAGTTTTTCAATAAATTCAGAAGGAACAGCACCCATATCAAGTCCAAGAAAATCTTTGATCTGTCCGACAAACAGGGTGACTGCGATACCACAGGTAAAACCTGTCGTGATCGTATAAGGAATATATTTAATCAGGGAACCAAAATGGCAGAGACCCATAATACATAAAATGATACCTGCCATGATTGTTGCGACAATCAGTCCGTCTGTACCGTAAGTGGTCACGATGCCATAGATGATAACAACAAATGCGGCAGTTGGTCCGCCAATCTGTACACGGCTTCCTCCGAAAAAGGAAATAAAAAATCCGGCAACGATCGCAGTGTAGAGTCCCTGTACCGGACCGACACCGGAAGCGATCGCAAGTGCGATAGAAAGTGGAAGAGCAATGATCGCCACAATGATACCGGAAAGGATATCTTTGATGAGCTGCTCTTTTGTGTATCCCTTCATTACGTCAAATAGTTTTGGTCTTAGTTCGTTCATAGGTCTTTTGTACTCCAATTCTTTCCTAAGTATAAAAAGTATTAAAAATTTATAAAAACACAAATTAAAATTTTAGCATGTTCTTAACATGATTGCAAGGTGAATGGCGCAAAAAAGTAATCCATGGTATAATAAGACTGCCGAGCAGAGCGAGTGTAGATCACGATCATGAAGCCGGGCTTCATGATATAATAAGACTGCTGAGCGAATCATAGTCTATACTTAAGGAGCAGCATGGAACAGAAAAATTCCTACGAAAAAATATATGACATTGTAAAACAGATTCCACGCGGTACGGTTGCAACCTATGGACAGGTGGCAGCGCTTGCGGGCAACAAAAGGTGGGCCAGGGTGGTCGGCTATGCGCTGCATGTAAATCCGGATCCGGAGGGAATCCCGTGTTACCGGGTAGTAAACCGTGAGGGGAGAGTTTCGGAGGCCTTTGCATTTGGTGGCGAAAACAGGCAGATCGGACTTTTGGAAGCGGATGGCATAGAGGTAAAAGACGGATGTGTTGATCTCTCAAAATATCAGTGGCGCAAAGAGATATTTTAACGAATACTTTAATTCCTATTGACATGGTATGAATAGTCGGATATACTTCTAATACGATGATAAAAGAATCGTTTATTCATAAGTTTGCGGCTGCGCTGCATCCGCAAGCCTAAAATATGAAAAACAGCGCAGAAATGAGGAAAATATGAGAATATCAACAAAAGGAAGATATGCGTTACGCCTGATGCTGGATCTTGCACTGAATAATACCGGAGAGCCGATCAGTTTAAAGGATATTGCGAGACGTCAGGAAATTTCAGATAAATATTTAGAGCAGATTATTTCCGTTTTAAATAAGGCAAAATATGTAAAGAGCATTCGTGGTGCACAGGGAGGATACATTCTGACAAAAAGACCGGAAGAATATACCGTCGGAATGATATTACGCCTGACAGAGGGAAGCCTTGCACCGGTGGCATGCGTCGAGGATGAAGACACCTGTGATAAGATGAATGACTGTGCAACAGTTCTGGTGTGGAAAAAAATGAACGAGGCGATCAACCAGGTTGTTGACAGTATCACACTCGCAGATTTAGTGGACTACGAGAGACAGCGTGCCGGCGAGTATGTAATCTGAATTTTATGAGAAAATAAGAAGCGTGGGAATGGATTGATCCGACACAGTGGAAGTAAAATAATAAGCCGGAATTTATCGGTCTGACACAGTGGGAGTAAAATAATAAGGAAGAAAGAAATGGAAAAGGCAGTGGATTTTACGGGACTTGAAAAAAATATCATCGAGGTCATACAGGAAGAACAGATAAAACTTGGTTACCGGAGTGAACTGATCCGGTTATATTATCCGATTACCTCGCTGAACCGTTTCTTCCATACCGATGTAGCAGAAAAAGAGATGTCAGAACTGCTTGCAGAATTTTCAAAAAAGACGGTGCAGACACTTGGCGGGGTGGAAATCTCCAATAAAGGTGAGCGTTTCTGCATTGCAATTCCGCCGAGCGGTGTTGATTATGTGCATGAACACACGAACGGAAGTGAGTTCATTTCCAGTTTTATAGAAACAATCGGAAAACATGGCTGCACGATAGACGAGCTTTTACAGCAGTTTCACAGATATTCGGATCATGTACATGTAGAACGGACGACACACGGAGAATTTGATTATCTGGTTTACTTTGAGGATGGGGTGCCGGATGATTACCGTTACTGCATCGCGGATGAGGGCTGCCATCTGATCTATCATCGTTTTACACCGGAAGATTATGAAGATTTTCAGTTTTAAAATATAGAAGATTAAAATAAATCAATAAAATTGATAAAATCACACCTTGCGGAACTCGAAAAAGGTATGTTATTATGTAGAACAGAAAATGAAATGCAATGAAAAGGAATAGTAACAGCGGAATGGAAATCAGAGAACTGCCGGAAGGTGCGAGGCAGTCAGAGTGAAGTTGTGAACTCGCCTTGGAGCTGCCGGCTGAAGGAATCGGATGCATTATGAATGAGCAGATGATATTGGGTAGGCTTGGACGGATCGCCCGCCGTAAGAGGGAAAAGGCATGATAGTGCCGGATGAGTGCATGCATGACGATACAGGTCATTCATGAAACAGAGTGGTACCGCGTGAAGAAAATTTTGCGTCTCTGTATGACAAAACCACACAGGTTTTGCATACAGAGATTTTTTGTATCATGAGAAATTATTATGACATTTTTTCTTACACAAAAAGCTCTCCGGACAGAAAACAGAAAGTGACACACAGAAAATAGAATCATTGTTAAAACAGGATAAGGAGAATGAATATGAATTTTAATGTTGCAGAAAAATATGGAAAGGCATATTTTATGCCGCCGGAAGTTACATATGACTGGGTAAAGAAGGATGCGATCGAAAAACCGCCGATCTGGTGCAGCGTGGATCTGCGTGATGGTAATCAGGCTCTGATCGAGCCGATGAGCTTAGAGGAGAAGATCGAATTTTTCCAGATGCTTGTAGATATCGGATTTAAGGAAATCGAGGTTGGTTTCCCGGCAGCTTCAGAGACAGAGTATAATTTTATGCGTGCGTTGATCGAGCGTAACATGATCCCGGAAGATGTTACCGTACAGGTTTTAACACAGGCGCGTGAACATATCATCAAAAAAACATTTGAAGCAGTCAAAGGTGCACCGCATGCAGTGATCCATCTTTATAATTCCACCTCTGTTGCACAGAGAGAGCAGGTGTTTAAAAAGAGCAAGGAAGAAGTAAAGAAACTGGCAGTGGACGGAGCAATTCTGTTAAGAGATCTTGCAGCACAGACAGATGGAAGCTTTACATTTGAGTACAGTCCGGAAAGTTTCCCGGGAACAGAGGTTGATTACGCGGTGGAAGTCTGCAATGCAGTACTGGATGTCTGGAAACCGGATGCAGAGCATAAGGCGATCATCAATATCCCGACTACGGTACAGATCGCAATGCCGCATGTATTTGCATGTCAGATCGAGTATATCCATAAACACTTGAAATACAGAGACAACGTGATCTTAAGCGTACATCCGCACAACGACAGAGGCTGCGGTATCAGTGACGCTGAGTTTGGTGTGTTAGCAGGAGCTGACCGTGTAGAGGGTACTTTGTTTGGAAACGGAGAGCGTACCGGAAACGTGGATATCGTAACACTTGCAATGAACATGGTATGTCATGGTGTAGATCCGAAACTTGATTTTTCCAATATCGCAGCAATCCGTGAAAAATATGAGCGTTTTACCAGAATGAGAGTTTATGAACGTACTCCATATGCAGGAGATCTTGTATTTACCGCATTTTCCGGTTCCCATCAGGATGCGATCTCAAAAGGTATGGCATGGAGAGAAGCAGGAAAGAGCGGTGAACGCTGGGATGTTCCGTATCTGCCGATCGATCCGAAGGATGTTGGAAGAGAGTATGAGTCTGATGTTATCCGTATCAACAGCCAGTCCGGTAAGGGCGGGGTTGCGTTCGTATTAAAGCAGAACTTTGGTATGTCGCTGCCGGATAAGATGAAAGAAGAAGTTGGTTACCTGATCAAAGGTGTATCTGATCACAGACATGAGGAACTGACTCCGGATATGATCTATCAGATATTTAATGAACACTATATCAACATCAAAGATGTATTTGATGTGCCTGATTGTCACTTCGAGCAGAAAGATGGTATTGCTGCAAGTGTGACGATTGAACAGAACGGTGAGCGCAGAGTAATCGAGACAACCGGAAATGGACGTCTCGATGCAGTCAGCAATGCGATAAAGATGTATTTTGGCATCAGTTATGAGCTGGCAGCCTATCAGGAGCATGCGATTTCAGAGGGATCTTCCTCAAAGGCAGCAGCTTACGTGGAGATCATCTGCCAGGGAAAACATTTCTGGGGTGTTGGTGTGGATGAAGATATCATCAAGAGTTCTATTGCAGCACTGGTTTCTGCCACAAATAAGATGGCGAAAAGTGAAAATATCATTGAGGGCAGAGATGAGCGCATTATGGAGATCATGAATTACATTCAGAATAATTATGTGGATGTGACGATGGATGTACTTGCTGAAAAATTCGGACTCTCCAAACCGTATCTTTCCAAGTATATCAAGGAAAAGTCCGGTATGACATTCCAGGATGCGGTAAAAGCTGCGCGAATGAAAAAAGCAAGAAGACTTTTAAAAGAGTCAAATCAGACGGTGGAATCAATCGCAGCAAGCGTTGGATATGAGAATGTGGAACATTTTAACCGTTTGTTTAAAAAAGCGTATGAGATGACGCCGGTACAGTTCCGCAGACAATATAAATAGTGCGAAAAACAGCACAGAAATAAAAAAGTTATAAAAATAAGAGGTGCTCCCGGAAGTTGTTCCGGTGAGAACCTCTTATTTTTAGTACTATGTATCAATTTATTTGATATGTTTTTTGATCGCATCAAAACTTTCTTTACTGATGACATGTTCCATGCGGCATGCATCTTCGGCTGCGATCTTTGGATCAACACCGAGACGTGTCAGCCAGTCTGTTAAAAGTTCATGACGTTCATAGATCATTTCTGCAATTTCACGACCCGAATCGGTCAGATAAATATATCCTTCTTTGGTAACGGTGATATTATTTTTCTCGCGTAAGTTTTTCATTGCAACGCTGACACTTGATTTTTTAAAACCAAGCTCTTCAGCGATATCAACGGAACGTACGACCGGATTACGTTTGCTAAGGATCAGGATGGTCTCTAAATAGTTCTCAGATGATTCGTTAACCTGCATAAAAATACCTCTTTTCTGTCTATAGGATGATCCCCTGACAGGAAACGGAATCCTATCAGGGGAAATGTGCCCCGCTTAAAATATATTTATTATAGTATACCATAATTCGGAGCTGACAGCAAATTTTATTTGTATTTTCGGGGTATTGAAAGGTAAGTTTGAAATATGTCACGTATAACAATTTAATGGATATTTTTAACAATATATGTTGTACTTAACATATAAGGAGGCTGTTGTTATGAGTAACGAAGATATGAAGTCTATATTCGAACAGATCAACAACTTAAAAAAACCTGTTTCTGAATCGAGAGAAGAAATGATAGATAACTCACAGGATACTTTGCATGAAGTTCTGAGTGGAGTATCGGAGGAAATACAGAGAGTGCTGGATGAAAATAATTTTACACAGGAGGATTTGTGCCGTATTACGAATATGTCCCAATCTAATATTAGCAAAATACAAAATGGTAAAGTAGTTCCCAGAATAGAAACATTGCAAAAGATTGCATCGGCTACGCACACAAGACTGGTAATATGTTTTGAAGATATCGAGGGAGATGATTAAATAAAACAAAGAACAATTGGGCGTTGATATTTATGCGGACAGTAATAGTGGACCGCTTGAGTTTAAATTGAGAGGATATGAACGAACTATTTCCAGTGATGAAGCGCTTCAACAGTCAACGCGGTCGCCCCGCCAGATGGCACTGTATCGAAGGCAGTCAGCTTTTATCCCTGAAACAGCGAAATTATTTACAGGAAGCATTATTACCAAAATCGAAAATAAGCCAGTAGAAAAAGTTGTAAACGGCACTTCTTTGGACACTGGGATCACAGGATCTATGATAAAAAGAGAGGTTCATTATATCCCATCCTTTGGACATTTGCGTTATGATTTACTAAAGAATATTGTAGATAATACAGAATACAAGAAACTTGTCATTGATATTTTAAGACAGTTCGATGATTCGATTGCAGATATTTGTTATACAAAAGCAGATGATGGATCATATTTAGAGTCCATTATCACAAAGAATGGTGTAAATATGCCGTTTTCTGTTTATGGCGATGGTATTAAAAAAATATTATATATTCTTAATAAATTGGTTGATGCCGCAGACTCGATACTAATGATCGATGAAATAGAAACGGGGCTGCATAAAAAATATTACGATACATTGTTTCACGTTGTATTTGCACTTGCAAATAAACTGAACGTTCAATTATTCATAGCAACTCATAGTATTGAAGCTATTGATGCAATATTAAGATATGGTGATTATGAAAATAATCATGATATCAATGATCCAATTAAGGTTATTATATTAAAAAAAGTTGATTCAGATAAAGGCAGTAACATAGCTGCCCGGAATGTTACGGGTAAATATGTGTACGAAAACAGAAAAGTATTATGTGTATGAATGGAAATTCGAAAAAAGTAACAGACTTGGGATAGTCCCGCTTGATGAATATGAGCACATTGAGAGTCTTTCGAAAGATGGAAATCAGCTTGTCTTATGTGGGGTTGGCGGTAATGGTAAATTTGCGCATTTTGTGAAACAACATCGTGTAAATAATATGCTTATTGAGCAGGACATATCTTCATTAATGGTTGTCACAGACAGAGATGAAGATTCGGATGCAAAAATTGGAAGAATAATCAATAAAGCGAATAAGGCTGCAGTCGGAACTTTTTTCAGTATTCGAAATCACCAGAATGCGATGAGATCCTTTGGAACTTTTATTTCTAAAATTGACTGGTCAAAATCGGAATCTTTGAAAACGTTATTTTTACCGTTCATGTATCTGGGAGAGGAAAAACCGACTGAAAACAGGGAAAATTAAAAAATGGAAACTGGAAAAAAATTCCTTGCTATGTAAGAGGCATTTTGATATAATACATCTAAAACACAATTTATATGAAATTCGTGTGAAGGTAAAGTTATTCACATGCAGGAATGGAGAGTACTATGTCAGACAGTGCGGACGGGGACGCGGATCCTTACCCGAATCAGAATAACAGACTTATGATATCAATATATAAATATAAGAAAGCATAACTGCCGTCTGGAGAAGCAGACAGTTGCAGCTATGCTTTTTTGCGTGGAAAGAGAGGAATTATTTTTTTATGGGAAGTGACTCATTGTTTTTTATCATTATCGCGGTATGTCTTATCATGTCAGCTTATTTTTCGGCGACAGAGACAGCCTTTTTATCTCTGAACCGGATCCGCATGAAAAATATGGCGGACAAAGGAAATAAACGGGCAGCCCTGGTACTGGAACTGGAAGAAAAATATGACAATCTTTTGTCAACGATCCTGATCGGAAACAATATCGTAAATATTTTATCGTCCTCACTTGCAACAATCTTGTTTGTAAAGATACTTGGGGATGCAAAGGGAGCAAGTGTTTCAACGATCGTTACAACAGTGCTTGTCCTGATCTTTGGCGAAATTTCACCGAAAAGTATTGCAAAGGAATCGCCGGACAAATTTGCTCTGTTTTCTGCACCGATCATTTCAGTGCTGGTAAAAATCCTGACGCCGCTTAATTTTGTGTTTGCACAGTGGAAAAAACTGTTATCACATATCTTTAAATCAGAGGAAGAGACAGGAATCACAGAGGAAGAACTGCTTACGATTGTTGATGAGGCGCAGGCAGGCGGAGGTATCGGAGAGGATGAGCGTGTGCTGATCCGCAGTGCAATCGAATTTGATGAACTTGAAGCGGTGGATATTTATACACCACGGATTGATATTGTCGGAATTCCAGTGGATATGCCAAAAGATGAGATTGCAAAAATATTTGCGGATACGGGATATTCGAGACTTCCGGTTTATGAGGAAAATATTGACCAGATCATTGGTATTTTATATCAGAAAGATTTTTACAACTTTATTTACCACTCGGATGTGACAATTCGTGAGTCTGTGCGGCCGGTGATTTTTACAACAAAAAATAAAAAGATCGATGATCTTTTGCGGGAACTTCAGCAGAAAAAACTGCACATTGCGGTTGCGATGGATGAGTATGGCGGAACGGCAGGAATCATTACGTTAGAGGACATCTTAGAAGAACTTGTCGGCGAGATCTGGGATGAGCACGATAAGGTGGAAACTGAGATTGAGCGGATCAGTGACAATGAATATCTGGTCGCCGGAAAAACAAAAGTTGAGAAACTGTTTGAATGTCTGGACCGTGAGGCAGAATTTGACGTGCAGACGGTCAGTGGCTGGGTAATGGAACAGTTTGAATGTATTCCGAAAGCCGGAGATTTTCATGTGGATGAAGAATTTAAACTTGAGATAGAAGTGACTGAGATGTCCGGCAAGAGGATCGAACAGGTGCGTATCCGTGATCTGAGAGAACCGGAATCGGAAGAAGGAAAAGAATAAAAAAACTGGGGGATCAGAACCCCAGTTTTTTCAATTCCTCCGAAAATTCTGCAAGCAGCAGCTTACGTGAAAGGACAGCCGCATAAAATCCGTCAAGCGCCTGTTCGTAGATGTGCTGGTACTGTACAAAATGAAAACGGATCGTATCTTTCCAGTTATCTGCTGTAACCAGTCGATCTTCCTCAAGATGATAGTCAAAGAGGTTGCTGCGCAGTTCATAAAGTGCTGCGTAGCGGAAAGACTCCGACAACAGTGCAAGACAACTGTCATGATCCGGCAGTCTGGTAAGTCCGAGTGCACCAAAACGTTTCTGTATGGCAAAGCGGGAAGCAGATCCGTTTAAAATTCCAGGAATTTCTGTTGCGAGGAGTGTTTCTAAGTCTGTTTTGTAATAGCCGAGTGTCGCGGCAACGAGTGTATTGGAAAGCTCTGCAAAAAACGGCTGAAGCAGACAGTTTTTTGTTTCAAAATATTCGTCCATGAAATCGTAAAGTGCCGTATCGTCACCGGTGAACTGGTAGCTGTCGTGGTAAGCTGCACCAAATTGTGGGAGCAGACTGCCAAGGGCAGATGGATATCTTGTCAGGGCAAGATACAAAACAGCGTAAAATTCGGCTCCATTGCCGATCAGTGCATCCAGGCGGATACCTGCATCATCTAATGATACGGAGCCAAGCACCGGATATTTTGTTAAGATCAGGTCATCTATGATGGCAAGTTCATCGCCTAAAGCAAATTCGTCAAAGGCATTTTCTAAAATGCTGATCGCAGTATATAAGAAAAATACGTCAAAGCTGCCCTCTTTTAGTACCGGGCAGAAATAAGGATCTAAATCCAGATAATCATCGATCAGGGAAAAATCGAGAGTTTCGTCCATTGGAAACAGCGTATCTTTTAAATAAGCTGCAAGTGTATCATCTTCTTCTCCGGCAAAAGATAAAAAACGATACACAGTATAAGTTAAAATACGCTTTACCCCGTACTCCGGGTGCGCGTGCATATAATCCGGGATCAGTTCCGGTGAAAATAGCTGGTTCATAAAAATCCTCATTTCCTGCACCATTTTGTGCATCAAATAAATTCTGTTTGTAAAACCTTTCCTGAGTAAAATTATCTATTAAAATATAAAGATACCTGTTGCACTCAGCGCTTTATTATAGCATTATATAGGAAGGTTGTCACTCGCTTTAGTGGAAACAGATTGTTCTTGTTTTTGCACAAAAAATTGCAATTCCTATCTTGACAATAGGAATTGATGATGTATAATACTTATATCATATCAACAAACTAGGAAATAAAACGGGCTGATTATGGATACATACAGAATATATGGGTTTTGGCGAGTATGAGTACCGTATAAAATGGATAAGATAAGGACAAAGAAAGGAACGATATCATGGCAAAATTAATTTATTTAGATAATGCAGCAACCACACAGGTATATCAGGAAGTATTAGATGCAATGCTCCCATATTTTACAGAGCATTATGGCAACCCTTCCGCTATTTATTCTTTCGCAGGAGAGAGCAAAAAAGCAGTTGATGAGGCAAGAGCAAATGTTGCAGATCTGATCAATGCAAGACCGGAGGATATCTACTTTACCGGCGGCGGCAGTGAGTCAGACAACTGGGCATTAAAGGCAACTGCAGAGGCATATGAGTCAAAAGGAAAACATATCATCACAAGCAAGATCGAGCATCATGCGATCCTTCATACCTGCGCATACTTAGAGCAGAAAGGTTATGAAGTAACTTATCTGGATGTCGATGAAGACGGAAAGATCAGCCTTGAGGAATTAGAGAAAGCGATCCGCCCGGATACGATCCTGATATCCATTATGTCAGCAAATAATGAGATCGGAACAATCCAGCCGATCAAAGAGATCGGAAAGATCGCACATGATCATGGTGTATTATTCCACACAGATGCAGTTCAGGCATTCGGACATATCCCGATCGACGTGGAAGAGATGAACATTGATATGTTAAGTGCAAGTGGTCATAAGATCAACGGACCAAAGGGTATCGGTGTGATGTATATCCGCAAAGGTGTTAAGATCCGTTCCTTTATCCACGGCGGTGCACAGGAGAGAAAACGTCGTGCCGGTACACATAATGTTCCGGGTATCGTTGGAATCGGTACAGCTGCAAAACTTGCAAAAGAAAATATGGAAGAACGCAGTGCAAAAGAGATCGCATTAAGAGATCATCTGATCGAGCGTATATTAAAAGAAATTCCTTATACCAGATTAAACGGACACCGTACAGACCGTCTGCCGAACAATGCAAACTTCTGCTTCCGTTTCATCGAGGGAGAGTCCATGCTGATTCTCTTAGACCAGGCAGGAATCTGTGGTTCCAGTGGTTCTGCATGTACTTCGGGATCATTAGATCCATCCCATGTACTTCTTGCAATCGGTCTGCCGCATGAGATCGCACATGGTTCCCTGCGTCTGACTTTATCCGAGAAGAACACGATGGAAGAGATCGACTACACAGTAGATGAGTTAAAGAAGATCATTGAGCGTCTGCGCGGCATGTCCCCATTATATGAGGATTTTGTAAAAGAACAGAATAAATAAAATCAGAGCAGATCTGTAAGAGTAAAAAATTTAAATTTGCAAAATGAAAACAAATTGCAAGAGCAAAAAATGGATTTGTATAATTAAAAACAAATTGAGCGTAGAGAGATAAAGAAGGAGAAATCAGATATGTACAGTGAGAAAGTAATGGATCATTTTAATCATCCGAGAAACGTTGGAGAGATGGAGAATCCAAGCGGTGTTGGTACCGTTGGTAATGCAAAATGCGGAGATATCATGCGAATGTATCTTGATATTGATGATAATGGAATCATTAAAGAAGCAAAATTTAAAACTTTCGGATGCGGCGCAGCCGTTGCAACCAGCAGCATGGCAACTGAGCTTGTAAAAGGAAAAACAATCCAGGAAGCACTTGAAGTTACCAACAAAGCAGTTATGGAAGCATTAGACGGACTTCCACCAGTAAAAGTACACTGTTCCCTGCTTGCAGAGGAAGCAATCCATGCAGCACTCTGGGATTATGCAGAGAAGAATGGTATCAGGATCGAAGGCTTAGAGCGCCCGGTAAATGATATCAGTGAAAAAGAAGAGGAAGAAGAATACTAATCCTATATTATTCACGGCACAGCCGTGAAAGTGGCTGAAAACCACATAGTTTCTAT
>NZ_QRHS01000015.1:0-106975 GCF_003470905.1 Roseburia sp. AM23-20 | reverse complement strand
TAATAATCTATTAAATATAGTTATTTGGAAATCTTTTTTTAATCAGATTCAGACACAAACATTAAAAATTTACGCACTTCCAAGGTTGCAAAATGAGTTCCCCGGCTAAGGGTGGTTCACAACTTAGTGGCTGGCAAATCGCATCAAGCCGGGATTCGTTTTGTGACTTTGGGAGAAAATTAGGCAATCTTAGTCTGCCTGTTCGTAACACAGTGTTGTGCTGCCACGGACGGCAGCACAAGTCTTAATGTGCCCGGATGGCACATTTAAGACGCACACGTCACTCCGAGAAACATTAAATCAGGCTGACTTAGACTTGCCTTATTTTCGTACAACGGAACAAAACAGTCCCGGCTTGATGCAATTTGCCAATCGAAAATCCCCGGAACCACCCTACACGAGGAAACTCATGTCGCCCAACAAACCAGCATTTGTTGGATAGTTCATTAAACAGTGCAGAAATGGAGATTATTATGACAGAGAAAATACCGGTTTCAAAGAGGCTGAGCGAGAATATCGCACAGATGGAGCAGTTTTTTCATGAGTGTGATGATATCAAGAAGAAGGAAATGATGCTTGGCAGGCAGATGGATGTGCCATGTTATCTGACGTTTATTGAGGTGTCGGTAGATATGGGAACATCGGCGCTTGGCGAGGTATTAAAGCATTTAAATGGGCTTGAAAAAGACGAAATCTATCAGGTGCTTGAGAAGAATGCGCTGGGAATTTCGGATGCAACGTATTTTGACACGATAGAAGATGCGGTGGACGGACTTCTGACCGGAGAAGTGATCCTGTTTGTGGAAGGATTTGACCAGGCAGTAAAGATACCGGATGACGGTTATCCGAATATGGGAATCACAGAGGCAGATTCGGAGAAGGTGATAAGGGGTTCTAATGAAGGATTTTGTGATTCCGTCAAGCAGAATGCAGCATTGATCCGGAAGCGTATCCGTTCGCCGAAAGTCAAGGTGAAGCAGAAGAAATGTGGTGTGCGTTCGAACACGAATGTCTATCTTGTTTTCATGGAGGATCTGGTGTATCCGGGACTGGTGAGGGAGATCGAGCACAGGCTGGAAGGATTTGAGATTGACGGAGTGCTGGACAGTGGTGTGATCGAACAGCTTACCGAAGAAAAGTGGTATTCGCCGTTTCCGCAGTTTCAGACAACGGAGCGCCCGGACCGTGCAGCAATGGCTGTTTTAGAGGGGCGGGTGGTCGTACTTTCGGACAATTCTCCGGTTGGGCTGATCCTGCCGACAGATTATAATTCGTTTATTAAGACGAGTGATGATTATTACAACCGGTGGGAAATTGCGAGTTTTGGAAGATTATTGCGTTATGTTGCATCCTTTTTTGCGATGACACTGCCGGGATTTTATCTTGCCGTGACAAATTTTCATACACAGATACTGCCAACTATGCTGCTTTTATCTTTTGCAGATGCAAGAAGCGGGGTGCCGTTTCCTGCAGTGGTCGAGGTGATCTTGATGGAACTTTCGTTTGAACTTTTGAGGGAGGCAGGTGTGCGGTTACCCGGTGCCATGGGAAATACGATCGGGATCGTCGGAGGACTGATCATTGGACAGGCGGCAGTCGAGGCGAATCTGGTCAGCCCGATCGTTGTGATCGTGATCTCATTTACAGCGTTATGCTCATTTGCGATACCGAATGAGGAATTTGCAACAGCATTCCGTCTTTTGAAATTCTTTTTTATCGGAATGTGTGCATGGTTAGGCTACTTTGGTATGCTGCTTGGATTGCTATTTGTACTGATTCATCTGGCACATTTAAAAAGTTTTGGAATCCCGTACCTGATGCCATTTGTCGGGGCAGATCTGACCGACTATGAAGACGAGCGGGACTTTCTGTGGCGTCTGCCGATACGGAAACTGACCAAGCGCCCGATCTACGCAAAGCGGGATGAGCGGGTGAAACTGAAATTGAAATAAGTATGAAAGATGTTTCGAATAAAATTTGAAATGAGTACGAAAGATGTTTGAAACAGTAAAACGAGCATGAAGGATGTTTGAAACAAAAAGGAGAAAAAATTATGTTTTCATCGAACGAAAAGATTTCAGGTCGTCAGGCTTTCCGGCTTCTGGTTTTTGATCTTCTGGGACTTGGAACACTTTTGATCCCGACTGCGGTTGCAGGTTTTTGCGGAAGAGATGGAATATTTTGTATCATTGCGGGAACGGTGGCAGGAATTTTGTTTTTGAAGCTGATGGTTTATGCGGTGGGGGATATGCAGGGCAGTTTTGCAGAATATACCGTAAACATGTGTGGTACATTTTTTGGAAAGATCATACAGGCGGGGTATTTTTTATATCTGGTGCTGTTAGCGGGATATACGGCATATCTTTTTTCTGTGACAGTGTTAAACAACCTGCTGCGGGGAGAATCATTTTATCTGGTGCTTGTGCTGATCTTAGGTTTAGTCTGGTATGGTCTGTTAAGCGGGATCGAGGGCAGGGCGCGTGTCTATGAACTGTTATTCTGGATTATCCTGATACCGCTTTTTATCATGTTAGCATCCGCACTTGATGAGGTGAAAACGGATTATTGGAATCCGGTGTTTTTTACGGAAAGAAGTGATTTTTTTGCCGGCAGTTATTATGTGTTTATCTGTTCATCTCTTATTTTTCTTGTTTTGTTTCTGGGAGGGTATCTGCGAAAACGGGAAAGCCTGATGAAAGCAGGACGCCTCGCATTGATTTTCACCGGCTGCCTGGAGGCAGGACTTTATCTGATCCTGCTTGGAGTGTTTGGAGGTGCGGCACTCTCAGACATGCAGACTCCGGCGATCACACTGATGAGTACGATCAAAATTACCGGTGGATTTTTAAAAAGGGCAGATGCATTTATGTTTGGAATCTGGTTCTTTACATTGTATGCATTGTTAAATAGTGCAGTATTTTATGCAGAAATGTTATTAAATGGTTTATATCATGCAAAAAAAAGACAGACATTGTGGAAAAAGTGGGAACGTGCGGCAGTGTTTGCTGTGGTTTTTGGCATTGCAGTATTCTTTTACAGTTCAAAAGAAAATACGGTACTGTATGAGAAATTTGTGTGGTATATCGGAACACCGTTTCTGGTGCTTATTCCTGTGGTGTTTGCAGTCATCCGGTATAAGAAACAATGGAAACATAAAAATTATCCTATTCTGCGCGTTTATCTGATGATAGCTGTCCTGTTTGTACTGACTGGTCTTTCCGGCTGTGCCACGGCAGAACTTGAGGAGCGCAACTTCCCGATCGAAATGGCAGTATGTGATATGGAACAGTTTGACAGGGAATGGCTAAATGCCGATGAGTCTGGGAACCGCGTGGTGGATTACAGCCATATGAAGGTTATTCTGCTGGATCAGACCTTTTTAGAGGATGCAGAAAATATGGATGCTTTTCTGGAGATTCTGGAAAAAAAGAGCGACGTGCCAAGAAATACTTATCTTGTGGTGGCAGAGGATGCACAGGCAATTTTAAATCTGCAGGAAAATATGGAAGAGTCCGTGGGAACTTATCTGGAAGATTATTTTGAAAATGTATCTGAAATCAAAAAGACTGCGTATCCGACGATTGGCATGCTTTATCAGGAGCAGGAAAATAAAATGGAAACACTGTTCATCCCCTATGTTGGGGAAGCAGAAAAAAAACCTGCCGTGAGGGGGTATTATGTCTGGAAACGCGGTGAGGCAGCAGGACTTATTAACAATCAGACGGCGATGCTTTCTTTTTTTATCCAGAATCAAATGAAAGAATATACGCTGACGCTTGCAGACGGAGTGGATGTACGCCTGTTTGATCCGCACAATCAGATTGTTTTTTCGCAGACAGAAGATAAAAGAGTCATCGCAGAAATTAATTGTAGTGGAGAGATTCTGTATGAAAAACCGGGATGGAGGAAGAAGATACAGGCAGAATATGGTCAAGGCTTAAAATCCGGTGATATAAAGGAAGAACTGGAGAAACAGATTACAGAATATTTTCAGATAATCGCACAAAAAGCGGAGATCGACTGCATGAACAGCTATAAAAAACTGGGCGGACAGCGCAGGGACTGGTATCTGTTTTATCAGAAGCAGCCTAAGCAGTATGAAAAAGATATGGAAATAATTTACAAGGTAAAGGTTGACTGGGTAAATCTGGGTGAGTGAAAAGGTGGTGGTTAGAAAGATTCGGGTGGAAAAAGGTGTTTTATAACTTAGTGGCCGGTAAATTGCACGAAGCAGGGACTAATTTTCGGACATCGGAACAAAATAGGCACTGTTCTGTGCAATTTGCCAATCAAGAAATTAAAAGACCCCTTTTGCCACCCGAATCTTATAAAATAGCCCCGATCACCAGTCCAAAGAGAAAGATCCCTACCAAAATCAGATCCTTTTTATAACTCCGATTCCTTTCTTTTAATGCGTACAAATTTAATTATATGGAAAATAATAATATTGTTTTAAAATGATAACAATAGATTTTGTTAACAGGTTTTGTATAAAAACAAAAACAAGTGGAATACTCCTGCTATCAAACAGAAAAGGAGTATTCCAATGAAATTACCGATCATAAAATGTAAAAAAGATTTCCTGTACATAACCCTGTTTTTCTTATTTTCTTTTGCCTGTATCATTGGATTGCGGTATGAACAGAGGCTTGAAATGCAAAAAGGTATCGCAGAAAAGATCATACGCTTTCATGTGATCGCAAACAGTGATGCCAAAGAGGATCAGGACTTAAAACTTGCTGTGCGGGATGCCGTCGGTATCCATATGTCAGAACTGTTAAAGGATGTGTCTGACCGCAGCAGTTCAGAAATCGTGATATGGAAGAACATGGAAAACATGAAGCAGACGGCGAAGAAAGTCATTGCAGACAAAGGATTTGATTATGATGTGGATATCTGCCTGAAAGAAACGGATTTCCCAGTAAAAACATATGGTGCGTACACATTTCCGGCAGGAAATTATGAAGCATTGGAGATTATCATCGGTGCGGGGAAGGGACATAACTGGTGGTGTGTGATGTATCCGAACATGTGCTTTTCGGATACGATGTACGAGGTGATCGATGATGATGCGAAAAGTTCATTAAAAAAAGTACTTTCTGATGATGAATATCAGAAAGTACTTGAGAGTGGCGATTATAAAGTAAGATTCCGTTACCTCACATTTTTAAACCAGTTATGTGAGGATAATAAAAACGCTTACATTGAAAAGGGAAAATAATCCCGGTATCGGATATGTGTCATCAGATTTTTTATCTAATGGGAAGTATGATGTACTTTATCTCCGATGTTGTTATTGCCAAAGCAGTGCTCGTAAGGAACACCGGTGAGGGCGGCGATAAACGGTTTTAGGTAAATGCTGCGGTAAAAAGCCATTCTGCGCCGAAAACGAACAGGTACATTCCAAGATGGCGGCGGAAAGTACGGATCTTTAAAGTAGATAAGATATCCGTAAAGAGCTTTTTGAAGCCTTCAAAAACGTTTGCCACGCACTCATCCTCAACCTCGTCACTCGGACGCTCCCAGGAGTTCGTGTAGAGCAGAATCATGGAAACGATAAGGATTGCTCCGTATGCAACACCGGTACAGAAGAACGGAGTCAGAGAGTCCTGTCCATAAATGCTGATGAAAAATCCCGGAAGTGTGTTGTATGGGATCATGACGCTGGTGTATACGATCTCAAACATGATATAGGTGGACAGATAATACCAGAAATTCATATTTCCACCCATAACAGCGGGTACAGACACATAAGGGGGATTCCAATCAGGATAAAGAAACGTCTTCGTCCAAATCGTTGACCGGGCTTTGTTTTATAAAAGCTGTCGGAGATAAAACCCATCAGTGGATTCATGATAACATCCAGGGCACCACTGCCGAGTAGGTTGCCTGTTCCATAGGCAAAGCGTACAGTCTATTGTATAAATTTAGGCAGTAAAATACTCTCTGTAAATACCTTGTCCCCAAAATGAAAGCACTTACATATTTTCTATATACCATTATAGAAAGAGATTTCAAAATATCAAGAAAAATAGTATTGAATAATAAAAAAAAAACATATAATATAATAAGGCAATTTAAGATAAATAATCCTGCAAAAATAAGGCAGGGTTAAATTAGAAATGAGGATCAGGATGACAAAAGAAGTACTGGTAACTATCAGCGGGCTTCAGTTTTCACCGGAAACTGATAATGAATCCGTGGAACTGATCACATCCGGCAGTTATTATAAAAAAAATGGAAAACATTATATCATCTATGATGAAGTCAACGAGGGATTTTCCCAGACAACACGAAACATCATCAAACTGAATGATGATTTTATGGATATCACCAAGAGAGGTGTTTCGAATGTACATATGATGTTCGAGAAGAACCGGAAGAATGTGACGTATTATTATACGCCATATGGAAGCCTTCTGATTGGGATCGATGCAAAAAGTGTGGATGTGCGGGAGACGGAAAATGATATTGATGTCAAGGTCAATTATGAGCTGGAGGTCAATTATGAGCACATGGCAGACTGCTGTATCACGATGAATATCAAGTCAAAAGATGCTGGTGATTTCCGGATCACAGAGTCTGAATAAAATGAAAACATTATTGTGTTATAATCGTACCATTAAAAAAGAAAGGACATGAAGTCAAGAGTATGAAGAAAAAATTGTTGACCTTTATTTTAGTGGGAACGATGCTGACTGCAGCTTCTGTAATCGGATGCGGAAAGTCTGCACAAGATGCACAGACAAGTGTAAATACAGAAACTAAGGCAGATACAGAAACTGCAGCAGAAGATAATGCAGATTCCGAAACAGGATCTGTCCAGATCAATGGAGGCATTGAAAATGATGGAATTGATCTGATGGAAGATGACGGATTGTATCGTACGGTGACTTTGGATGATTATCCGGTTTATTATTCAGTAGGCAAAGTAACACTTCCTTTATCTGAGGATGTAACCTTTGAAGATCAGGCAGATCAGAATCAGGAGTCAGACCTGCCGGTCATAGAGCTAAATGATCTGCCGGCAACCATTGAAAATAGTGATATGGCATTTAATTGTAACAATACAGTGATCACAGTCAGACAGGGACAGATCGTACAGATCATCAGATATTGGGCAGAGCCGGATTACCGGTTTCTGCCCATTTCTGTATATGTATTTCTAATGTTCCATCTTCCATACAGCCACAGAGTAACCCGGAAGATCCGTTCCACCGCCAAAATCATGCGGTGTATCGGTGATCAGTTCCTGTGCCGTGCCGCATCCGGCATCAAAATCTGCGTGGAAACTGTTTTCATCCGCATTGATCGCTACATAAATGCGTTCATGTTCACTCTTACGCTCGAAAATGCACTGACGGTTTGTTAAGAGTACAGAGCGGAAAGAGCCGTAATTTAAAGCCTCAGAGTTCTTTTTGATCTCGGCGAGACGGCTGATTATATCAGAAAGATCATTCCATTCCGGTTCCAAGAAGCAGGCGCGTAAAGCCGGATCGCCTTCTTCTTTTCTCGCCTTTGCGCCCCATTCACTGCCATAGTAGACACATGGGATACCAGGCATACCGAAGAGCAGGCCGTAGATCAGCGGCAGATGTTTTTCGTTGGTCAGGATACTTGCAATTCTTGTGACATCATGATTGTCCACGAAGCAGAGCAGATGTCTGCCTTTGTAGAGTGTCCAGTTGTCAGGACCGAACTGGCGAAGCAGGGAATGGTTGATCTCAAACATATTCATGCTGTTAAAACTGGAATAAAGTCCTTTGTAACACTCATAGTTGGTCACAGAGTGAAGCATGGAGTCATTCATCCACTGGTTGTAATCGCCGTGTAATGTTTCACCGACTAAGAAGAAGTTCGGTTTTAAACTGTCACAGAAACTGCGCAGACGGCGCAGAAAATCATGGTCGAGACAGTAAGCGACATCAAGTCGCAGACCGTCAATATCAAATTCTTCTACCCAGCCTTTGATCGCAGCAAAAATATGCTGGATGACATCTTCATTTCTCAGATTTAATTTAACCAGGTCATAATTGCCTTCCCAGCCTTCATACCACAGACCGTCGTTATAGTTGGAATTACCGTCAAAACTGATATGGAACCAGTCTTTGTACGGGGAATCCCACTTTTTCTCCAAAACATCCCGAAAAGCCCAGAAACCACGACCGACATGGTTGAATACACCATCTAATACGACTTTGATCCCTTCTTTGTGAAGATTGTCACAGACTGTGGCAAAGTCCTCATTTGTGCCAAGTCTGGTATCGATCTTTGTATAATCCCTGGTATTATATCCGTGTGTGTCAGACTCAAAGACCGGAGAAAAATAAATCGCATTGGCACCAAGTTTTTTGATGTGAGGAATCCAGTCATTGACCTTTAAAATACGATGCTCTAAAACACCATCATTCTCGAACGGAGCACCGCAGAATCCAAGCGGATATATCTGATAAAAAACACTTTCGTAAGCCCACATAAGAAAACCTCCAAATTATATTATTGAAATCAGAACTGATCATAAATCCTATGATACAGAAGAATGTATATCCTTATCAGGAGTTATGACTCATATCGTATGATTTTTTGGAACATGCGCGTTGTGCAGAGATCACGGTATCACGAAAGCCGCCATGTTCTAAAACTGCAACCGCTTCAATGGTCGTACCGCCAGGAGAGCAGACTGCATCTTTTAATTCACCCGGATGTTTTCCGGTCTCTAAAACCATTTTTGCAGCACCAAAAACGCTCTGTGCGGCAAACTTATATGCCTGGGTGCGCGGCATTCCATCTGCGACAGCGGCATCTGCCATTGCTTCAATAAACATATAGACGTAGGCAGGAGAAGAACCGGAAACACCGACAACAGCATCCATCATGCTTTCCGGTACGACTTCCGCACGGCCAAAGCTGTTGAATAATGATTCGATAAGTTTTACTTCCTCAGCTGTTACCTTGTCGTTTGGACAGAGTGCACTCATTGCAGCTCCGACAAGCGCCGGGGTATTTGGCATGGCGCGTACCAGCTTGATTTTGCCAAGTATTGCTTCAATATTTGAGATCGGCTGTCCGGCTGCGATGGAAACTACGATACAGTCCGGTTTTAAATGATCTTTGATCTGTGGAAGCACTTCCGCAAATTTATTTGGTTTTACAGCGAGAAATAAAATATCGCTTCGTTCTGCAACAACTTCATTCGATTGTGTTGTCTCTATCGAAAATTTTGTACGGATTTTATCAAGTGTCTCAGGAGAATGCGCACTTGCGATGATCTGGCTGGTCGTCACCAAAGACGCATCTAAAATACCGCCGATCATGGCGCTTCCCATATTGCCGGCACCGATAAAACCAATCATTTTATCTAACATAAAATCCTCCTTGTTTTTTTTATCATTCAAATTCTATCCTAGTCTATTTGGGTGGAAACGTCAATATTTTATACGCTTCTTGAGTTTCCGTACTTTTATCCACAAAGCCCCGTTTTTATAGGCATTGCTATAAACAACTTTCAAAAATGTCCAAAATATAAGGAATCCTGTTCCTTTTTGATGTAAAATTTAATCACTACAAAAAAATCATACTAAACAAAAAAAGAGGAGGATTCCCTGTGGTTAATTTTACATCAAATGAAACGGGAAATTTTAACTTTTACAAATAAGATTTCTGAACATCTTTCTAAGCCAGAAAAGAAGTTTACTGCTGATATCACTTATGGCATGCTGGCTTCTGGCAGTTGTCTGTTAACAGAGGTTGCAGATCAGCTCCATGAACCTTCCCAAAAGATCAACATTGTTGACCGTTTATCCAGACACCTTGAAAAAGGTACTCCTACCGTTGCAGCTGCTTCTTATCTTCAGTTAATAAAAAAGTGGATTCCATCAGATCCGGTCATCCATATCGATGATAGTGATGTTGTAAAACCTGATGGATATCAGTTTGAGTCGCTTGGCATAGTCTGGGATGGTTCAGAAAGTACATCTACAAAAAATGTTTACAAAAAATGTTTACAAAAAGGGCTATCATGTTACAGAGGCTTGTGTACTTACAAGCAGTAATCAAAGTGTCAAGAACCTATTTCTCACGCTGGAAAATAGAGGAATATTTTTGCTGTAAGAAGCAAATGTTCCAGTTTGAAAACTTTCGTGTTCGCAAACTGAAAGCTATCAATGCACTTCATTTTTACATTACTTTATGCATGGCATTTCTGGCTCACATTTCCATGAAATCAGAAATCCATGCGCTAAAAGTTGCAATTATACAAACAGCGGATACTATAAAAGAAAAAGAATATTTCTCCCAAAGCCCAGCTCCGGTGGGGGTTATTAAAGTATCTCTAATCAGAACACTGCTATTCAAAATCATTCAAAAATTTAGCAGATTGGTACTTTAGGAAGATATACTCACTTTTTATTACAGTTTGTGGAAACTCAAGTTTATACGGAGATAGGAAGTGACACCAGTTGCGGACACATAAGAATATTATTTTCGTTGACACGGGAGTTAGAAAAGACTAACATATAAACGTCAACAGAAAAATAAAGACGTACAGAAAGGAAACCAAAATGGAAAAAGAGAAGCAAAAAAGAGCAATGCTTGCAGGAATTGCGGCAATGGCGCTTTTTATGATCGGTGACTGGCTTTTGGATGTCAAAGGAAGCGGCAATAAAGAGGTTGGGTTATTTGTCAATTCCAACTGGCCAGCAATGTCTATGTGGCGTTTTGAGGTATCTATTCTTTTAGCAGCAGCGGCAATGCCGTTATACTGGATTGCGCTTAAGGAACTTAGGCATATAGTGACAGATACCTGCAGCAGGAATCCAAAGGGGCATGCCCTGGCAATGAAGCGTTTGTTTGATTTCAGTTCTGCAGCAGGATTAATATCTGTGTTGTTTATCCATATTATGTGCTGCCTGTTGCCGATTATCTTTAAAACATCTTATGGAATGGGAAGTACATTTGAACAGGCAGCAGATGTGACAAATCAGGTCGGCATGTACATATTGCTTCCATTTATGATTTATTATCTGGTTATGGATATCGGAATGTCTGTGGTGATGGTCTATCTGATCCTGACCAGACGGTTTGCACTGCCAAAATGGATGGCATGTTTTCATCCGGTGGGCGGTCTTGTGTTATGTGAAATTTTCGCGGCAATACCGGTTGTCTGGTGCAATGATGTGTCCGTTGCATTCGAGAGCATGGGACATTTGCTGATGTTTGTGGCAGGATATGTACTGCTACAGCAGTTTGACAAAATCAAAACAATCATCTATAGTACATACAAATGATAAATTTACGGACAAAGGCGTTGAAAACATGAAGTTTTTAGCGCCTTTTGGTTTGCGCGCCATGTAAATAAAGGTGAAAAGGCAATTCGTATACTATTCATGTATCCTCCTTTCGCTTTGGTTATTTTCCGCAAAACAATCATAGCAAAGAAGGGCAAAAAGAAAACAGGATTAACCAGTAACTGTAACTGATTAGTCCTGTTTTTTAGTAGATCGTAGCCCCTCAAAAACTTTGATTACCCATATCAGGGGAATACGGGATAAAAAAATGATGTAACTATTGACATTACATCAAAGGCGTGATATAGTACAACCATTAGATGTAACAAATAACATTACATCAAAAAACAAAACAACAATAAAAAACTTAGGAGGTACTATTTTATGCAGAAAGTAGTAGAATTTTTACAGGCAAACCCAGTTCAGTATTTAGCAACAGTAGGACGTGACGGAAAGGCAAAATGCCGTCCATTTATGTTCTGTTTTGAGCAGGATGGAAAACTCTGGTTCTGCACAAACAACACAAAGGATGTTTACAAGGATATGTTAGAGAATCCGGAAATCGAGGTATCCGTTTCTTCACCGGAGTATGCATGGATCCGTCTCCATGGCAAGGCAGTATTTGAAAACAACATGAGTGTTAAGGAAGGATGTATGAACAATCCGATCGTGAAAGGACAGTATCAGACAGCAGATAACCCAATCTTTGAGGTATTTTATCTTGAAAATCCACATGGTGTTATCGCAGATTTTTCCGGTAACCCGCCATACGAATTTTAATTACCGTAATATATAAGAGACTCACACCTGTTCTAAAAGGAGGGACACTGAGGTGTTTATTTTCTCACAGCAAAAGGCAAAGAATTTTATGCGCAGCTAATGCAGCAGCAATATGTGGCGATATCAGCAACAAAGGCAAAAATAGCAGTGTCACTTCGTGGAACGGTGAAAAATATCGGTAAGAAGCATCTTGATATCATGTTTGAGAAAAATCCTTACATGAAAGGAATTTATCCGGGTGATACAAGAGCGGCACTTGAAGTATTCTGGTTATGTGAGGCACAGGGAGAATATTTTGATATCAGTGATCCATCCAATATAGTGCGGGATACGATCATAATTGGCAATGGAAATACAGTACAGACCGGATATATTGCCGGAGAGGGCTGCATCGGCTGTAAATTATGCTATTCTGTCTGTCCGTAGAAATGCATTGATACATCAGCAAAGCCAGTTGTGATCAACCAGAATCACTGCCTGCATTGTGGAAGATGTACAGAAATTTGTCCGAAACAGTGCATTAAGAAAAGAGGTGCGGCATGATTTTATCCATTCCCATCGGAAGAAGCAAAATGGGGATACTGGTCAAAGCATGCACTTATAAACCAGTTTGACCCACCTGCATTGCCGCTTTACAAAGAATTGTACGATATTGTCAAGGATAAAGAATATTTTGTACTCACAACGAATGTGGATCATCAGTTTTATAAAGCGGGATTTGCAGAGAACAGGATATTTGCGACACAGGGAGATTATGGGAAAATCCAGTGCCAGAGAGGCTGTCATCCAAAGACTTATGATGCAAAAGAATTATTTCAGAAGATGGATGCTGCAAGAAAAGACTGCCTGATCCCATCAGAACTGGTGCCAAAATGTCCGGTATGTGGTGGAAATATGGCTATGAATTTAAGATGCGATAATTATTTTGTGGAGGATGAAGCATGGCATGAGGCGGCTGACAGGTATGCAGATTTCTTAGAGCAGCACCAGTCAGAAAAAGTTGTACTGATCGAGCTTGGGGTTGGATTTAACACACCAATTATAATCAGGTTTCCTTTTGAAAAAATGGTGCGGGAGAATGCCTCTTACAGCCTGATCAGACTGAATAAAGATGAAGCTGTTGTCCCGGAAAGCTTTGGAAAACGTGCAGTTGGGATCGGCGGAGATATGACCCATGCAATCACAGATATATGGAGGTTATCATGACACAGAATGAAAGACGGGAATATCTGATCAATTATCTTTTAAAAGAAGATAAAAAAATCTTCAGACAGAGAATACCGGATCAAAGGGAAGAACAGGAGCAACTGCTTCGTTCCCTAATGAATGTCAGATTGCCGAAACCGGTCAGTGAAGAATTTTTAAAAATTCAGGATGACTATCTGAAAGAAAGAAATCTGGAACGCGGAATCACAGATATCGAAGATTTAAAGCCGGTTTCATCGGATAAAAGACTTTATATCTGGCAGGGTGATATCACAACGTTAAAATGTGATGTCATTGTAAATGCTTGCAATTCGCAGATGCTAGGCTGTTTTTCACCAATGCAAGCCTGTATTGACAATTTTATCCACACTTATGCCGGAGTTGAACTTCGTCTTAAAATGTATGAGATCATGACAGCGCAGGGGCATGAGGAGGAGACCGGAAAGGCAAAGATTACTGCCGGCTATAATCTTCCTGCAAAATATATCCTTCACACAGTAGGTCCGATCGTTCAGTGGGCAGTTACAAAAAAGGACGAGGAGCTTTTGGCTTCATGTTATCGTTCCTGTCTGGAACTTGCAGAAAAATACGAAGTGAAAAGCATTGCTTTCTGTTGTATATCTACGGGAGTATTTATGTTTCCAAATGAACGCGCTGCCCAAATAGCAGTGGAAACAGTGCGTAAATACTATGCGGAAACAGGAAGTCAGATGAAAGTTATTTTCAATGTGTTCAAGGATGAAGATCTTGATATATATAGTAATATATTAGGTAAAAGTATGCTGTGCAATACAAAAGATGAAAAATAATTTTTAGACAGTAAAGGGAATCGGAAAACCGGTTCCTTTTACCTACGCAGACAATCAGTAAAACAATTACAGTACATGCAAACGGAAGAATTTTCTGAATATGCAAAATTTAGAAATGGAGTAGAAGCAATTTCCTCTCTTCTTCGTCGAAGATATCATGTGGACAAGCAATATATTAAGGATACCTTTAAATGTATCGCAGATTGTGATATGTGTGGACTGTGTACTGTATTCAAGGGGAAAGATCCGGAACTTGCCCATGAAGATTATATATCCGGAAAACGGGAGTATATGGATGTATCAGGGGATTATAAGTAACAGAATAAGAGCGCGAGACGGCGCAGGACATCCGGTGGATGTCCGCTATGCGCGGACCGGAGCGGAAGCGGAGAAACTCGAAAGTTCGAGTCCGGCAGGACTCGATTTATCAAAAAAAGGACATCTGAATGATGTCCTTTTTTTGATGAAAGAGAGCGCGAGACGGGACTCGAACCCGCGGCCCCGACCTTGGCAAGGTCGTGCTCCACCAACTGAGCCACTCGCGCACATATGAAAATTTATATATCTGTATATCAGATACAAGAGCGCGAGACGGGACTCGAACCCGCGGCCCCGACCTTGGCAAGGTCGTGCTCCACCAACTGAGCCACTCGCGCATATATGAAATGTTTATGTATCTGTTTGCCAGACACATTTGGTATCTTACCATGGAAAAGGATAATTGTCAATTATTTTTTGCAAATTTTTTCCTTTGAAAGGAAAGCACTGTTTTTTGGCGAAAAAAACGAAAAACAGAATGAAAACGTCATTTTTTAGGCTGGAACTCATAAATGAAGAATGTTATAATAGAAAGTATAGGAAAATGGTCACAGGAAGATTTTAAATCAGACATGGGAAAGCCAAAGGGGTGGCATAATGTATAAAAAAAATGCGGGAATTCGTAATGTGGCGGTTTTATGTGCGATATTACTGATTTTTGGAATAGCACTATTTGGATGTTTTGGGCAGATCAGAAATAGTTTACAGCAACAGTTGATGAGCAGCATAGAGGGGATGGCTGAGCAGAATGAGATACTGATTGAGAAAGAAGTAAGTACACGTTTTCGTCTGCTTTCAAGTCTTGCCAGAGAGTTTTCAGATGGGGACGAGAGCATTTTTGTTGATAGATTACAGGGATTTGTGGAGACATACCAGTTCAAACGTATGGGATATATCGCGTCAGATGGGATAGCACAGACGACAGACGGGTATCATCTGGATATGTCCGACAGAGAGACATTCAGACAGTCGATGCAGGGAAAACAACGTCTGACGGATACATTTGAAGACCAGATTGATGGTTCAGATGAAATTGTAAATGCATTCAGTGTACCGGTATATGAAAAAGATCAAAAAACGGTAAAAGGCGTTTTATTTGCAACTGGCAGATATGAAATGTTTGAGGGATGCCTGCAAAATGAGATATTTGAAGGTCAGGCTTTTAATTATATTGTAAAAATGGATGGTATGATCATTGCTGCTTCCGGAAACAGTAAGGAATGGGGAATTGGTAAAAATATTTTTACTGCCGATATTTCAGCAGATGAAAATGATGACGCTGCAAAGAGCCGTATGATCAGTGATATGAAGTCAGGAAAAAGCGGTTATGGAATGGATCCAAAACGTAAGGAAGTTTCTCTTTATTATTATATGCCGCTTAAGATAGAGGAAACCGGTGATGAATGGTATGTTGTCACAGCGGCATCGGAAAGTGTTCTGACAAACCGTATGCAGGTGGTTATGGATGCGATCAACAGCCTGATTGTTATCATTCTGGTTATAATATCAGTCAGTGTCGGAGTATATATTTATTCATGGCGTAAGAGTAAAAAAGAACTTATTTCGCTTGCATATCAGGATCCTGTCACATTAGGAGATAATTTTGCAGCATTTAAGGAAAAGGCAAAGAGCAAAAAAGATGGTGCTGGGTGGCTGGCAGCCATGGATCTTGCGGATTTTAAACTGATCAACAGTACCTGTGGCGTGAAAAAAGGTGACGAGGTGCTGCGGGCTGTAAGTGAGATATTTGAAAATGAGAAGGGGGATAATGAACTGGTGGCACATGTGAATGCTGACCGGTTTGTATTGTTCTGGATGGAAGAAAATCAGGACGCAATCAAAGAGAGACTGGAACGTGTGATCAAAAAGATAGAAGAGATACCGGAGCGTTTAGAGATACCAAATCTTTTTCCGGTGTTTGGAATTTATCATACAATGGTTTTGGATGAGATCGATCCTTTATATGGAAATGCTGTTCTGGCAAAGCACCAGATCAAAGGAAGACGTGACAGACACTACATGTTTTATGATGAACTGAATCATGAGAGTATCCAGGAAAATCGTGAACTGGAAGATCATTTTGAGATGGCACTTGAAAAAGAAGAGTTTGAGATCTGGTATCAGCCCAAATACAGCGCACATACCAGAAAACTTGTAGGTGCAGAGGCACTGGTACGCTGGAGGAGACAGGATGGAAGCCTTATTCCTCCGCTTAAATTTATTCCTCTGTTTGAGCGAAATGGCAACATCATAAGACTTGATGAGTATGTGTTCCGGGCTGTGTGCAGGCAGCAGAAAGCCTGGCAGGAACAGGGACAGAAGATGTTTCCTGTTTCAGTAAATATTTCGCGTGTCAGTCTCTATTATTCGAATGTTGTTGAAAAATATGAAAGCATTATCCGTTCGTATGATCTTGATTCAAAATATATCCAACTGGAGATCACAGAGAGTGCAACAATCGATAATAACGAAATATTTAATCTGTTAGAACAGTTTCACACGGCAGGATTTAAGATACTTCTGGATGATTTCGGAAGTGGTTATTCGTCCCTTTCCACATTAAACCGGATGCATTTTGATACGATCAAGCTGGATAAGAGTCTGGTTGATTATATCGGAGATGACAATGGGGAGAAATTGTTGAATTCTATCACAAAACTGGCGCAGAGTTTTGGAATGGAGATCACGGCTGAGGGTGTAGAGACTGTGGAACAGCTGATGTTTTTGTGCAATCTGGACTGTGATGATATACAGGGATATTATTTTTCACGGCCATTGCCGGTAAGAGAATATGAAGAATGTTTAAAAGAAGCATGCATGTAATATGCTTTGGATTCATACAATATAACAATCGATACCATGGAGGTACAGGGTGAGCGCAAAGACGAGGATCGTAGTCCTTCATATGAAGGAGGTTATCTATACAGCGATATTTGTCGGACTTGGGATCGTATTGATTATATTGCTGCTTTTCATGTTTTTGCCGAAAAAACAGAAGAATGGGGCAGAGCCAACGATGCAGTATACAGCAGGTGTATATACATCGTCGGTAATGATGGGCAGTCAGTCAGCTGATATACAGGTCATTGTAGATGAAAATCGTATACAATCTATTTCCCTGCTCAGTCTGGATGAAACAGTAGCGACAATGTATCCGCTTATGGAACCGGCATTGGAAAATGTCAGCGAACAGGTGATAAAACAGCAGTCAACGGAAGGAATTACATATAATAAGGATAATCAGTATACATCGATCGTACTGTTAAATGCGATCGAGAATGCACTTGCAAAAGCAGAGATCGCAGAGGGGGAAGCAGATTGACAGAGCATGGAAAAAGAATGGCTGGTCTGCAGATGATATGTTATGTAAAAAAGGTTCCGGATGTTCCGGAACCTTTTTGTTGAAATGTTATTCTTCTGTATCGAGTGTATTCATATAATTATTCACTGCGTCAAGATTGGCATAGATCGTTTTGATCGGTCTGCTCTTTTCATATGCATGATAACCGGAATATCCTGCCCAGCCAACGATAAGGACTGCGATTACCCATCCACAGATAATACCTGTGATGCGTTTTCTTTTTTCCTTTGCGAGAATCTTTTTGCGGTTTGCTTTCTCTTCTTTATAGCGGTCAACTTTTGCCTGACTCATAATTATCCTCCGTATTATTATTTACATGCTGATGCATGGGTAAAAATCATATAAACATATTGATAATATACCCCATTCTGCCCCAAAAAGCAATAGAAATACACCTTGTCATTTTTGGGGAAATTGGTTAAAATGAGAGTTTGAAAGAGTATGGACAGACAGAAAACAACAATGCACAGGGAAAGAAGTGCATTGTGGATGGAGGATAGAAATTTTTATGAATATAATTGTTGCAGCAGATGAAAACTGGGCGATCGGTAATAAAAATGAATTGTTAGTCCGGATTCCGGCAGATCAAAAGTTTTTCCGTGAAACAACGATGGGAAAAGTAGTTGTGATGGGGCGGAAAACGTTAGAAACATTTCCGAATGGACTTCCACTGATGGGGCGGACGAATATTGTGCTGACACATGATAAAAAGTTCCGGGTTCCGGGAGCTTTGATCGTACATGATATGGAAGAACTTCATGAAGAACTGAAAAAGTACGATAGTGAAGATATTTATGTGATCGGCGGCGAATCCGTATATAGGCAGCTCATTGATGAGTGTGATGTGGCACATGTCACAAAGATTGATTTTGCATATGATGCAGATGCACATTTTCCGGATCTGGATGCAGATCCAGCATGGCAGGTAACAGCGGACAGTGAAGAACAGACATATTTTGATCTGGAGTATTATTTTTACCGGTATGAGAGAGTCAGAAAATAAATAAACCAAAACAGAAAGCAGTGCAGCGAAGATGGGAAATTTTATTTACAGTATCAATGTGACGTTCCCGATTTTTTTAGTTATGGTCATCGGTTATTTTTTAAAACAGATCGGAATGTTAAATGACAATTTTGTTACGGTGGCAAATCGTTTTAATTTTAAGGTGACGCTGCCGTTTATGCTGTTTCGCGATATCGCAGGTGTGGATATCAGAGAAGTATTTGATTTAAAATATGTGTTATTCTGTGCACTGGTAAGTACAGCATGTTTCTGGCTGATCTGGGGCGGTGTGAAACTTTTTCTGAAAGATAAGTCCATGCGGGGCGCATTTGTGCAGGCATCGTTCCGCAGCAGTGCAGCGGTCATGGGGCTTGCTTTTATCCAGAATATTTACGGAACTTCGGCGATGGGACCGCTGATGATCGTCAGTGCGGTACCACTTTACAACATTTTTTCTGTGATCGTGCTGACTTTCGAGGGCGAAAATGCGAGCGGAGTAAATGGAAAAGAAAAGATCAAAGAGGCATGTGTCGGAATTGCTAAAAATCCGATCATTCTTGGTATTTTAGCGGGACTGATCGTGGGACTTTCCGGAATCGAATTTCCAACGATCATAAATAAGACGGTAAACAGTGTGGCGCAGATGGCAACACCGCTTGCACTGATCACGATCGGAGCCGGATTTGAGGGGAGAAAAGCACTCGCAAAAATAAAACCGACGATCGCGGCATCTATGATCAAACTGGTGATCCAGCCGCTTATTTTTCTTCCGGTTGCAGCCTGGATGGGATTTAGCGGGGAAAAAATGATCGCGATACTGATCATGCTTGCATCCCCGACAACACCGAGCTGTTATATCATGGCGAAAAGCATGAATAATGATGGTGTACTGACGGCGAGTGTGATCGTGACGACAACGCTGCTTGCAGCATTTACGCTGACCGGATGGATTTTTATATTAAAATCAGTCGGTCTGATTGGATAAATAAAATCATTGCATTTCCCGGTAAGATGGGATATAGTTTTTTGAAAGAAAAATACCTTGGTTTTTTGGGAGGACGATATGGATATAACAGGCAGAAAATTATTTGTAAAAGCGCTGCAGGAAGAGGGCGTGGATACCATTTTCGGTTATCCGGGCGGTACTGTAACAGATCTTTTCGATGAATTATATAAACAGGATAGTATTGACGTCGTCCTGCCGAGACATGAACAGGGACTGATACATGCAGCAGAAGGGTATGCGAAATCTACCGGAAAAGTCGGTGTATGTCTGGTAACAAGCGGACCTGGGGCAACGAATATCATCACAGGACTTGCAGATGCACATTATGACAGTATTCCGTTAGTTTGTTTTACGGGACAGGTTCCACTTTCTTTAATAGGAAATGATGCGTTTCAGGAAGTAGATATTGTCGGAATGACAAGAAGTGTCACAAAATATGGCGTAACAGTGCGCAGACGGGAAGATTTAGGACGGATCATCAAGATGGCATTTTATATCGCATCCACCGGCAAGCCTGGGCCGGTACTGATTGATATTCCAAAGGATATCCAGACGGCAGCAGGACCGGCAGAATATCCGTCAAATATCCAGATCCGTGGTTATAAGCCGAATGATTCGGTACATATCGGACAGTTGAAAAAAGCATACAAATTGCTCCGTACCGCAAAGAAACCGCTGATCCTTGCCGGAGGTGGTATCAATATTGCGCATGCAAATGATAAGCTGCTTGCGTTAGCAGAGAAGATGCAGATTCCGGTTGTTACGACGATCATGGGAAAAGGTTCGATCCCGACGAGCCATCCACTTTATGTTGGTAACAGTGGCATGCATGGAAAATATGCGGCAAATATGGCAGTCAGCAAATGTGATGTGCTCTTTTCCATCGGAACCAGATTTAATGACCGTATAACCGGAGATTTAAATGAATTTGCACCGAAAGCTAAGATCGTGCATATCGATGTGGATACGGCATCTATTTCCAGAAATGTCGTTGTGGATGTTCCGGTCGTATCGGATGCTAATTTAGCGTTGGAAAAGCTGCTTGAATGGGCAGAATCAAAGGATACAGAACAGTGGCAGAAAGAAATCGCAGAGTGGGATAAGAAAAATCCGCTTGAGATGCGCAGAGACTGTGGCATGACACCGCAGATGGTATTTGAGCATGTAAACCGTACTTTTGGGGAGGCTGTTTATGTAACAGATGTCGGACAGCATCAGATGTGGGCAACACAGTACTTAGAGTTAGATTCCTGGCATCAGCTGATCACATCCGGTGGACTTGGCACAATGGGATTTGGATTCCCGGCAGCAATCGGGGCAAAGATCGGTAATCGTGATAAGGAAGTCATCTGCTTTACCGGTGACGGCGGTTTTCAGATGAATATTCAGGAGATGGCAACGGCGGTGGTACAGGAAGCACCGGTGATCATCTGTCTGTTCAATAACTATTATCTTGGCATGGTACGTCAGATGCAGCAGTTGTTTTATGGAAAACGTTACGAGGCAACCTGTCTGCGGAGAAGAAGAACCTGTCCGGCGAACTGTAAGGGACCGAATGCATCCTGCCCTCCATATACACCGGATTTTATTGCATTAGCGAAGAGTTATGGTGCACATGGTATCCGGGTGGAAAAAGAGGAGGATATCCAGGCAGCACTTGATGAGGCACGTACTTATACAGATGCCCCGACGATCATTGAATTTATGATTTCCACAGATGAGATCGTACTTCCTATGGTAAAGAGCGGAAATCCAATGAGCGAGATGATTTTGAAATAGGAGAGGATACGGATATGAAAAATAGATGGATTGCATTATATGTGGAAAATCAGGTGGGTGTTTTAGCAAAAGTATCCGGTCTTTTTTCCGGAAAATCTTACAATCTCCAGAGTCTTACGGTTGGTACAACAGAGGATGAGACAGTTTCAAGAATGACGATCTGTGTGACCAGTGATGATATCACATTTGAGCAGATCAAAAAGCAGTTGAACCGTATGGTCGAGGTCATTAAAGTCATCGATCTTACAGATGTGCCGATCCACATGAAGGAGATTTTATTTGCGAAAGTGTTAGATGTCGATGAGGCTGGAAAACTTGAAGTATTCCAGATCGCACAGGTATTTAATGTGCAGGTGGCAGATATCGGAAACGACAGTGTACTCTTAGAGTGCAAACTGACAGAACGACGCAACAATGAACTGATCGCTCTGTTAAAATCCAAATTCCGCCGGATCGAGGTTGTGCGCGGCGGTGCAGTGGCGATCGAGTCGATCAGCACATCGTGCAGGTAAAATTTTCCGGGATCGTTGGGTTTATATAGGCAGAAAAAACGGAATCAGCAAAGATTAGTAAATTTTACAGGGATCAATAGGGTTATATAGTTAAAACAGAACGCAAAAAAGAGGCGGGTGATGATTTCACCTGCCTCCTTTCATTTGGAAAGAAAAATATATGGGATTGTCTATACACGCTTATTTAAGAAAGCGATAAATTTTTCGAAATGCATCGGTGTTCCCTGTATTTCCTGTACTTTCAGGCGGTTTTTCTCATTAAATCCCACAAGAATATTATGGTTTGCCTCCGAAAGATAATCAATGATACCGTCGATGTCGGATTTGATATTTTTCGGGCACTGGATATACAGATGCTTATTTGCACTGATATGCAGTGTATATGAGATACTGAAATGATACCAGAAGAACTTGTGCAGCGTGGAATATTTGTAGATCCATATGATCTGATCGATCGGTACGATCGCGTTGCCATAAACGGAAGTTTCGATGAAAAAATGTTCCGTGATAAACATATCTTCTGTTGCAAGCTGCGGCAATGTGGCAAGTTCTTCTTCTGCCTGTTCTAACATTTTTTTCGGATTGCCAAAAAGCGCAAGATCCTGGCAGGCAGGAGAGAGTACCGGGAAAAACATATACACAATAGACAGTGCGACACAGAGCAGTGCATAAATCCCGGTAATAAAAATAGCTGCAAACAAGATCCGGTTCCCAACATGATTAAATCCGGGTTCACTGATATAATAGGAAGATACCTTGTTGCGGATACCATTTTCTGTCCAGTTTAAATCGGTTGAAAGGTTTGAAAGCAGGGTGTCAAAGTTTTCATTTCCCTTTGAAATCTTTCCCTGAATGGTAACCTCTTCAATCGAAGGCAGACCTTCCTCACTTGTATCTGGGGCTAACAATACGATGACACATTCTCCGGCACGCATGGTGTAATAATAATAACCGTTGGTGTGCCCGAAAAGGGACTGTGTATATCCGGTAAATTTTAAATCAGAAAGCGTGGTGCTCACATACTGTTCGCCATTCCGGAAAGCTGTCTCTAAAGAAGTATCTGCAGGCAGAATATCCGGAGAAAATACGGAGGACAGTGAAAAAAAGTGCCATGCAAGAATGAGCACGATCAGGTAAATAATCGGAGCCGCAAGTCTTCGTTTATAAAACGCCTTTATATTTTTGCTGATATAATGATCGTAATTTTCAGGCATATCAAAATCCTTTTCTCAAATAAAAAATGACATACTGTTAATAGTATAGATTCTTTTTTGCTTTATTTCAACTAAAACCTGTGATAAGATGGTACTTGCTTGGAAAGGTACTGCAGAAATGACTAAAAGGTACGGCAGAAATGACTGAAAAGCAGTAACCAACATTAAAAGGAGATTATAATTTGGAAGCATATACGAGTTTTGCACAGGTGTATGATCTGTTCATGGATAATGTTCCATACGAAGAGTGGAGCCAGTACATTATAGGACTTCTGAAAGAATATGGGATCTGTGAAGGAACAGTGCTTGATTTAGGATGTGGTACAGGAAAGATCACAAGATTGTTGAAAAAAGCGGGCTACGATATGATCGGTGTGGATAATTCACCGGAAATGTTAGAGATCGCAGCGGAAACCGGATATCAGGAGATGCCGGAGGATGAGATTTTATATCTGCTGCAGGATATGAGAGAACTTGAACTGTATGGAAGTGTGCGTGCAGTCGTAAGTATCTGTGATTCCATGAATTATCTGCTGGAAGAGACGGATCTGCTTTCATTGTTTTATCGTGTAAATGAATATTTAGACCCGGATGGTATTTTTATCTTCGATCTGAACACAGTATATAAATATAAAGAGCTTTTAGGTGAGACGACGATTGCAGAGAACCGTGAGGAAGGCAGTTTTATCTGGGACAATTACTTTGATGAAGAAGAACAGATCAACGAATACGATCTGACACTTTTTATCCGCGAAGAAGAGGGGCTTTATCGTAAGTTTGAAGAGACGCATTATCAGCGTGCATATGCGTTAGAAAACGTAAAACACCTCTTAGAACAGGCGGGACTTGAACTCGTCGCAGCATATGACGCATTTACGAGAGAACCGCTAAAAGAGGACAGTGAACGCATCTATGTGATTGCGAGGAGTAATGCCGGAAAGACAGAAATAACTGAATAAAATTATAAATATAGTACGAAAATGGAGGATAAAATATGAGTGATTATATTGTAAGAGCAACAGCGGCAGACAGCCAGATCCGTGCATTTGCCATTAATTCAAAAGAGCTGGTGGAAGAGGCAAGACGTGACCATGAAACAAGACCGGTCATTACAGCAGCGTTAGGACGTCTTTTGAGTGGTGCAGCAATGATGGGAACAATGATGAAGGGGGAGAAGGATCTTTTAACGATCCAGATCCAGTGCGGCGGTCCTGCAAAAGGACTTACCGTGACTGCTGACTCCCATGGTCATGTCAAGGGATTTCCGATGGAGTCCCAGGTAGAACTGCCGTTAAATGCACAGGGCAAATTAGACGTGGGCGGTGCACTCGGACTTGGTGTGATGAGTGTAATTAAAGATATGGGGTTAAAAGAACCGTATGTGGGACAGATCGCACTGCAGACGGGAGAGATTGCAGAGGATCTGACGTATTATTTTGCGACATCCGAGCAGATTCCGTCCGCAGTAGGACTTGGAGTTTTAGTAGATACAGATCTGTCAGTGCGTCAGGCAGGCGGTTTTATTATCCAGCTTATGCCATTTACCAGTGATGAGATCATCGAGAAACTGGAAAATAAGATCAAAGAGATCGCATCCGTGACGGAAATGTTAGAACAGGGCATGACACCGGAGCAGATCTTAGAGGAGATCTTAGGAGATTTTGGTCTTGAGATCACGGATAAAATTCCGGCGGCATTTGAGTGTGACTGTTCTAAAGAGCGTGTTTCACGCGCAATCTCCACGTTGAGCAAAAAAGATTTAGATTCGATCATCAATGACGGAGAGGCAATCGAAGTAAAATGCCAGTTCTGTAATAAGGCATATCATTTTGATGTGGACGAGTTAAAAGAAATGCGTTCCGCAAAATAGAAAGTAAGGTAAAACGTAACCGGAAAAGAGGAAAGAATGAGACAGGGATTTGTAAAAGTTGCAGCAGTAACGCCAAAGATCAGGGTTGCCGACACCGGATATAATGCAAAAGTAATCTGCCAGGCAATCAAAGAGGCAGCAGATGAGGGAGCAAAAGTGATCGTTCTGCCGGAGTTATGTATCACCGGATATACCTGTGGAGATCTGTTTTTGCAGGAAAAGCTGCTTCGGGAGGCAAAAAATGAATTAATAAATATTGCAAAATTTACAGCAGATATAGATGCGATCGTATTTGTTGGTCTTCCACTTGCATATAAAGGTAAATTATATAATGCGGCAGCGGCACTAAACCGTGGAAAAATTCTTGGCATTGTGCCGAAAACCTATCTTCCGAATTACAATGAGTTTTATGAGGCACGTCATTTTACAAGAGGCATGGAAGAAGTGGTTGATGTGAGACTGACCGAAGAAATGATCGTGCCAATGGGAACAAGGCAGCTTTTTACCTGCCTCGAAATGCCGGAACTTGTGATCGCGGCAGAGCTCTGCGAGGATCTCTGGACGATGAATCCGCCAAGCATTTCACATGCTATGCATGGGGCAACTCTTATCGTGAATCTCTCTGCATCGGATGAGACAACCGGAAAACCGGCTTACCGCAGGGAGCTTGTGAGCGGACAGTCGGCGAGACTGCTCTGTGGTTATATCTATGCGAGTGCAGGAGATGGAGAATCCACACAGGATGTTGTCTATTCCGGGCATAACCTGATCGCAGAAAACGGCCGCCTGCTGGCAGAGTCGGAGCTTTTTTCTACACAGACAGTATCCACAGAGATCGATGTGATGCGTCTTGCGTCCGAGCGCCGCAGAATGACGACATTTGAGACAGCTACAGAGCCTATGTATCATGAGACAGTATTTTCCTTAAAGATGGAGGAGACAAAACTGACACGTTATATCGATCCGATGCCGTTTGTACCGTCCGGGGAGCGTGACAGAACACTGCGTTGTGAAGAGATATTATCCATTCAGTCAATGGGACTGAAAAAACGTTTAGAGCATACACACTGTAAATCTGCGGTGATCGGAATTTCCGGAGGACTCGATTCCACACTGGCACTTCTTGTTACCGTGCGTGCTTTTGATGCTCTTGGAATGGATCATGGCAATATCAAGGCAGTTACGATGCCGGGATTTGGTACGACAGACCGTACCTATGATAACGCTGTATCACTGATCCGCTGTCTTGGAGCGGACTTTACAGAGGTTGATATTAAAGACGCTGTTAACGTCCATTTCCGTGATATCGGACAGAATCCATCCGTGCATGATGTGACTTATGAAAACGGACAGGCGAGAGAGCGTACGCAGATATTGATGGATATTGCAAATAAATCCGGCGGTATGGTCATCGGAACCGGTGATCTCTCGGAGCTTGCGCTTGGCTGGGCAACTTATAATGGAGATCATATGTCCATGTATGCAGTAAATGCATCGGTGCCAAAGACGTTAGTGCGCCATCTGGTACGCTATTATGCAGATACCTGTGGGGATGAAACATTAAAACAGGTTCTTCTTGATGTGCTTGACACACCGGTTTCACCGGAACTTTTACCGCCGGAGGACGGAAAGATCTCACAGAAAACGGAAGATCTGGTCGGCCCTTATGAACTGCATGATTTTTATCTGTATCATATGCTGCGCCTTTCTTATGCACCGGCAAAGGTTTACCGTCTGGCAAAACAGGCTTTTGCCGGAACATATGATGATGCAACGATTTTTAAATGGTTAGAGACATTTTACCGCCGGTTCTTTGCGCAGCAGTTTAAGCGTTCCTGTCTGCCGGACGGACCGAAGGTTGGAAGTGTTGCAGTATCTCCGCGCGGAGATCTGCGTATGCCGTCGGATGCGAGTGCTGCTATATGGTTATCGGAACTGGAGGAGTTAAAGGATGCAGTATCGCAGGGATAAAAAAGGAAATGAAATTTCTGTTTTGGGATATGGATGTATGCGTTTTACCAAAAACGGCAGCAGTGTGGATATTGATAAAGCAGAAAAAGAAGTGATGGCTGCGATAAAAGCAGGTGTGAATTATTTTGACACCGCATATGTTTATGCAGGCAATGAAGTGGCAGTTGGAGAGATCTTAAAACGCAATCATTGCAGGGAGCAGATCTATCTTGCAACTAAACTGCCGCATTATCTGATTAAGTCTGTCGCAGGTGCGGAAAAGATGTTTCAGGAGGAACTTCGCAGATTAAAGACCGATTATATCGATTATTATCTGATGCATATGCTCACCGATATTCCAACCTGGGAAAAATTAAAAAAGATCGGTATGCAGGACTGGATCGAGGAAAAGTTAGCGTCCGGTCAGATCCGTAATATCGGATTTTCCTATCATGGGAATACCGAGATGTTCAAACAGCTTGTGGATGCTTATGACTGGGATTTCTGCCAGATCCAGTATAATTATATCGATGAATACTCACAGGCAGGCGTGGAGGGACTGCGCTATGCAAATGCGAAAGGACTTCCTGTTATTATCATGGAGCCGCTTAGGGGAGGCAGGCTTGTAAATCTTCTGCCGGAATCTGCAAAAGAGCTGTTCCGTAACGATGAAGAAGGACGTACACCGGCAGAACTCGCCTTAAAATGGCTTTATAACCAGCCGGAAGTGACCTGTGTACTTTCAGGAATGAATTCCATGGGAATGGTAGAGCAGAATGTAAAGACTGCCTCAGAGTCTCATGTGGGCTGTCTGACGACATCGGATGCTGCGCTGATCGAACAGGTAAAGGAAGAAATCAAAAAGCACGTGAAAGTCGGATGTACCGGCTGCGGATACTGTATGCCGTGTCCGCGAGGTGTGGATATACCGGGAACATTCCGCTGCTATAATGCAATGTACTCAGAAGGAAAAAAATCCGGAAGGAAAGATTATTTACAATGTACGGCTTTCCGCAAGGATACGGCAAGTGCTTCACAGTGTATCGGATGCGGAAAATGTGAGACACATTGTCCACAGCATCTTGAAATCCGAAAAGAGCTAAAGTGTGCGGCATCAGAACTGGAAGATGTGAAATATAAAGTAATGAAATCTGCGATCCGGATTTTCAAATTATGGTAAGACAAAAAGAAAAGGATAAAAAGTATTGGAAAAAAAGAGTTTTGTTTTAAAAGGAAATATTGTATTTTCAGGAGAAAATAAAGAACTGTACAGCATGGAAGGAGGTTATATCGTTTGTGAAAACGGTATCTGTAGAGGTGCATTTGAAAAGCTGCCGCAGCAGTATGAAAAACTGCCGATTACAGATTACGGAGATAAGATCATTCTTCCGGGCATGACGGATCTTCATGTGCATGCCCCACAATATACCTTCCGCGGGCTTGGCATGGATTTAGAACTTTTAGACTGGCTGAATGTGCATACTTTTCCGGAAGAGGCAAAATATGTGGATATCTCCTATGCAAAACGTGCATATGGGAATTTTGTGTCTGATCTGAAACACAGTCTGACGACACGTGCATGTATTTTTGCAACGCTTCACAGGAAAGCGACGATCATGTTGATGGATCTTTTGGAAGAGAGCGGAGTTGTAAGCTATGTCGGTAAGGTAGATATGGATCGCAATGGCGGTGAAAATCTATGCGAGGCAGATGCGCTGACAGCAGCAGAGGACACAAAAAAGTGGATTGATGAGACAGCCGGAAAATATGAAAGAACAAAACCGATCTTAACGCCTCGATTTATTCCAAGCTGTACGGATGAGCTGATGATGGCACTTGAAAAACTGCAAAAGACCACCGGGCTTCGTGTGCAGTCTCACCTGTCGGAAAATCCGTCTGAGGTTGCCTGGGTAAAAGAACTTGTTCCGGCGGCAAAAAATTATGCAGATGCTTATGCTATTTTTGATATGTTAGGAGATAAGGAGCATCCGGCGATCATGGCTCACTGTATTTACAGTGAAGATGAGATGGATCTTTTGAAAGAACATGGTGTCTATGTGGCGCACTGTCCGGAATCAAACTTAAATCTTTCCTCCGGTATCGCACCAATCCGGAAGTTTTTAGAAGATGGTATCGCGGTCGGACTTGGCTCTGATGTGGCAGGAGGCTCATCTTTATCCATGGCAAAAGCGTTGACATTAGCAGTACAGGTTTCAAAAATGTACTGGCGTCTGATCGATGAAAACAGCAAGCCGCTGACGTTTGCAGAGGCATTCTATTTAGCAACAGCCGGAGGCGGAAGCTATTTTGGAAAAGTTGGTACTTTTTTGGATGGATATGAATTTGATGCGGTAGTAGTAGAAGATCATATATCGAAGGAAGTCAGAAAATATACACCAATAGAGCGCACACAGCGGATGATGTATGATGAGAATTTGATGACAGTCTGTGCGAAATATGTAGCGGGATACGAGTGCAAATTATAAAAATTTGCGCTCGTATTTGCGCTCGCCAGCCGGCATACGTGCCGGATTCTGTACATAAACAAGCATATACATAAATACTGCCATGATGATTCCGGTAACAACATCGAATACAGAGTGCTGTTTTAAAAACATGGTAGAAAGAATAATACTTACCATAAGAACAGCAGAGCCGATCCGGATAACTTTTTTATCACGGAAATTCCCACTGTGCCATACAGCTAAATTGACAGCAATGGAATTGTAAACGTGAATGCTCGGAAAAAGATTCGTTGCTGTATCAGTTGCGTAAAGCCATTTTACCATATGTACAAATACATTATCACGTACAAAGGTAGTCGGTCTTAAATAATGCCCGTTTGGATAAATGGTAGAAACGATCAGAAAGATCGTCATACCGGTAAATAACATGGTGCATAAACGGAAATATTCATCTTTATTTTTAAAGTAGAAGAAACCAAGTCCCCATGCCACATATCCAAACCATAAGAAGTATGGAATGATAAAATATTCACAGAAAGGAATATAATCATCCAGTGCAACATGGATCACATGAAAATGTGTGGTAACGGTTCTCTCTAAATGACCAAACCATGGCAGATAAATCATGAAATAAAGCAAAAGAAGAGCATGTTTGTTTCTCTCGATAAATGCGTTGACCGCATCACGTGTCTTTGTTTTCACGGTTTCACCCTCTTTTCATTAATCTCAACGATAGGGATTATAGCACAGCAATTTTTCAGAAACAATTACCTTTTTCTTATTTTAAGAAAGATTATTTAAAATTTAAGAAAACTTTAAGCTATGACCAGTGTTTTTGGGGAGTTTGACGTTTTTTTTTATTACAGAACAATGCGAAAAAAGAACGAATTCTTAATTTAATGTTACGATTTGGACAATTTGTTGACAAGACTTTGCGGGATATTATAATAGAGTAGGTGTCCGTTTGCATATTTTATGCGATACAACATATCTTTACACATGGGATGAAAGGATATTTAGGAGAATGAAAGAAAAAAATAAGCGGAAAAAGCAGCAGGCTGCGTCCGGGAAAAATTATACGGGACTGGTGCTTACATGCATTATGACGGCGATCGCAGTGATTTATGTCGGTTTTGCGATTTATTTTGAAAGTCATTTTTGCTTTGGAACGTCTATTGATGGAATTGCTGTCGGTGGCAGCAGTGTGGAAAAAGTCGAGGATGCTTTTCGGACTGAAATGAAAAATTACCAGCTGACAGTTACTGCACGTGAGGATAAAAATGGAACGATCGCAGGTTCGGATATTGATATGGAGCCTGTATTCCAGGGTGAGATAGAAACACTTTTAAATGAGCAGAATGGCTTTTCCTGGCTGATACGGATGTTTCAGAAGCAGGAGTTTGAACTGGAAAAGGTTGTATCCTATGATGAGCAGAAACTGAATGAGGCAGTCAGTAATTTACCATGTATGAAAGATCAGCGCACACCGGTGGATGCGACTTATGCTGATTATACAAAAGAAAACGGTTATGCACTTGTCCCGGCCGATTATGGAACAGAGGTTGATGCGGCAAAAGTGAAAAAGGCAGTAAGTGACGCCATTTTAGTACTGGATGAAACCGTTGATCTAGAGCAGGGCGACTGTTATCGGAAGCCTGCAGTCGGAGATGATGACAAAGATCTGCTGGATTTGATTGACACGTTAAACCAGTATGTAGGTGTTACGATTACATATGACTTTGGGGATGATAAGGAAGTCTTGGATGGAACTACGATCAGTACCTGGCTTTCTGAGGGTACCGATGAAAAGGTTTCCATTGATGAGGAAGAAGTGCTTGCATTTGTAAAGACGCTGGCAAAAAAATATAACACAGCCTATTCCCCGAAAGAATTAAAAACTTCTTACGGTACGACAGTTACGGTCACAGGTGGTTTTTATGGCTGGAGAATTGACAACAGTGGAGAAGTAGAACAGATTTTAGCAGATTTAAAAGCAGGAAAAGACGTGGAAAGAGAGCCGGTATATCTCACAACTGCGAACAGTCATGGAGAGCATGACTATGGTGATTCTTACGTTGAGATCAATCTGACAAACCAGCATTTATTCCTCTATAAAGATGGAAAGCTGGTGGTGGAAAGTGATTTTGTTTCAGGAAATCTTGCAAAAGGGCATGATACTCCGACAGGTGCTTTTGGACTGACTTATAAGACCATGAATGCGGTTTTAAGAGGACCGGATTATGAGACACCGGTTACTTACTGGATGCCATTTAATGGTGACGTAGGTATGCATGATGCGACCTGGCGTAACAAATTTGGAGGAAGTATCTATAAGACAGGTGGTTCTCATGGATGTATCAACCTGCCGGCATCTGCAGCAAAGAAGATCTATGAGACGATCGATAAGGGATATGCAGTTTTAGTATATCGTATGCCGGGTGACAATCCGACTGTTGTGCAGCAGCCCCAGGCGGATGTTCCATCTGTGATCAATGCGATCAGTATTATCGGGCCTGTAACATTAGAGAGCGAAACAGCAATCGTGAATGCGAGAAATATGTACAATTCACTTTCAGATGCAGACAAGGCGCAGGTAACGAATTATGATACACTGACAGCGGCAGAGGCGGCACTTGCGGCATTGAAGGCACAGCAGCCGGCTGATGGAGGGCAGCAGCCAGATCAGAGCCAGCCACAGGATCAGAGCCAGCAGCCAGACCAGAGCCAGCCGCAGGATCAGAGCCAGCAGCCAGACCAGAGCCAGCCGCAGGATCAGGGGCAGCAGCCAGACCAGAGCCAGCCGCAGGATCAGGGACAGCAGTCAGACCAGAGCCAGCCACAGGATCAGGGGTAATAGACAGATAAAGAGCGGTAAGAGGATGAGAAAACTAATTTAACAGATACAGAGATCAGAGAGAAAAAGCTCCTGCGCATTATGTTTAGCGCAGGAGCTTTTTCGTGGCAGATTACAGATGCTGGTTATTGGAAGAAATATTCTTATGGGCGGTCAAAGTATTCATTTCCGCAGAGTGTTGTTTTTTATGTGAACTGTCTTTTTGTATTGTCGTACCGTGTAAAGGTGCAGGATTTTTGCGTGGCGCACTGCAGCCTAACAGAACGCTGACTGCCTCATGCATTTCCGGATGTGCACGGTAGGCTTCGATGATCATCCGTTCAGAGGGCGTTACATGAAAATTTTCATTACTGTCATAACCGAATGCGTCAAGAATATCGGTAATATTATATATATCACAGAGTGTTAATAGGATATCTGCACTTGGATTTGCCTGCCCGCTTTCCCAACCGTAAATTGTCTTTGGAGCAGCGGTAAAAGAACGTTCGTCCAACAGGAGAGATACATCATTGACAGACAGATGATTACGTTTACGATATTCTTTTAAAACCTTTGCTATATTCTGATTTTTCATGTTGATCTCCGTTCTATTGCATTTTAAAGCAGTCAAAATGCTTTGTAACCGTATCATATCCCACCTCATTTTATCAGTCAACGAGTTCTTAATACGGGAGAAAAATATAATTGCAATTCCTAAAACTAAAGAATAAAATAAGGGAAAACAGATTTTTGTAGAAGAGGTGCGATAACATGGGAAAATCAAAAGTGACTGATTATATGATCCGTTATATAGAAGAAAACCGGATGGATGCAAAATCGCTTGCGGCACATGCGGGCATCGATGCGGGAAAACTGAGGGAGGATTATGAAGAACCACTGGATGCGGAGGAATTTCTTACTTTATGTGTGTGTCTTGGCATACAGCCGGAGCAGGTGCGAAGCGTGATAAATAAAGTGTAATAAATGAAGTGCAAGTAGATGAAGACTCTGGTATAAATATCTGCAAAATGTACATGCTAAAGCATATAGAGAGCATGATGTTTGAAAAAACGATGCTGTAATAAGATCTGGAAATGGAGAATCATATGAGCATGCAGATGGGAAAACAGAGTATTTGTTTTAAGGAGCCGCCTTATATCATAAGCAGCGCAAGCATTGTTGGAAAAAAAGAGGGAGAAGGGCCACTGGGAGATTGTTTTGACCTGATCGGTGAAGATGATAAATTCGGACAGAATACATGGGAAGAGGCTGAGAGTACGCTTCAGAAAGAGGCCTTTGGGATGGCGGTTGGTAAAGCAGGACTTTTTAAAGAAGATATCCGCTATCTTTTTTCAGGGGATCTCCTGGGACAAAATATTGCAACCTCATTTGGACTTATGGATTATCAGGTACCGCTCTTTGGGCTGTACGGTGCATGCAGTACCTGTGGCGAGGCACTTTCACTTGGTGCAATGTGTGTTGCGGCAGGATATGCAGATTACGTTGTGGCAATGACGTCGAGTCATTTTGCAAGTGCCGAAAAACAATTCCGGTTTCCGCTGGAATATGCAAACCAGAGACCAATGTCAGCAACATGGACGGTGACAGGGAGTGGTGCGTATGTGCTTGGAAAAAGGAAAAGCAGTGCCTGTATCACTGGAATCACGACCGGTAAGATCATGGATTATGGAATTAAAGATTCCATGAATATGGGGGCAGCAATGGCACCTGCGGCAGCAGATACGATCTGTCAGAATTTCAAAGATTTCGGACGGAAACCGGAGGACTATGATCAAATTATTACCGGGGATCTTGGAAGTGTGGGACAGGAGATACTGATCGATCTTTTAAAGAAAGAAGGATATGATATCAGCCAGGAGCATTTAGACTGTGGTATGCTGATCTTTGAGAGTAAAGCACAGAAAACCGGCGCCGGAGGCTCAGGATGCGGCTGCTCTGCCGTGACACTTGCAGGACATTTCTTAAAGCAGGTTGAGATGGGAAAATTACGCCGTATCTTATTCGTACCGACCGGTGCACTGCTTTCCACGGTATCTTTTAATGAGGGAAAAACGGTGCCTGGAATCGCACATGGTGTTGTGATCGAGCATGCAGATTAAAAAGGAGGAAAGAAAAAATCATGGATTATGTCAATGCATTCTGGGTGGGAGGTGCGATCTGTGCACTGGTACAGATTTTAATGGAAAAAACGAAGATGCTTCCGGGCAGAATTATGGTCATGCTGGTGTGTCTTGGTGCGCTGCTTGGAGCGTTGGGAATTTATCAGCCGTTTATTGAATTTGCAGGAGCGGGAGCAAGTGTTCCGTTGCTTGGATTTGGAAATACCTTGTTTAAGGGTGTGAAAGAAGCAGTAGATGAATATGGTTTTCTTGGGATCTTTTTAGGCGGCTTAAAAGCAAGTGCCGCTGGTATTTCAGCGGCACTGGTCTTTGCATATCTTGCAAGTATTATTTTTCAGCCTAAGATGAAAAAATAGACTTTATAAGTATTTTTTGATCTCTTCGATCAATGTGGCATATTCTTCCTCTGACAGGAATTTTTCTCCCGGATTCATGGCAAATGTGCCTCCCCACTCGTAACCGTCTGTATATTTTGGAACGAGGTGGAAATGCAGATGATGACCTGTATCACCGTAAGCACCATAATTAACTTTCTGCGGGTGAAATGCTTTGTGAAGTGCTTCTGCCACATGATTGATATCTTCAATGTAAGCAGCACGTTCTTCGGCGGTCAGCTCGGTGATCTCACTGACATGTTTTTTGTGTGCAACGATTACACGGCCTTTGTGGCTCTGCTCTTTAAAAAGATATACCTTTGAACTTGGCAGTTCACAGATTTTAATACCAAACTGGGCAACTAATTCGCCCTCCATACAATATGCACAATTCTGATCCATAAGAAACCTCCCGTGTCTGTTTTTTTATTTAACATTGAAAAAAAGGTCTGCACAAATCATAGACCGGTGCAGACCTGATTTTTTAAAATTATTTCTGGTTGAAGTGAATTGCGAAACCTGCGATCTCGTCTTTTAAGTAGGCAACAGTAAGTTCGCCCTTGTCATTGTATTTGAAAGAAGATTCGTCAAATACGAAACCACGTTTCTCAAGATGATAAATAGCGCGGTCTAAGTAGTTAGTCTGGATGCAGATATGACCATTGGTTCCACGTCCCGGATTTTTCATCATTTCGATCAGGGAACCTACGAACATGGAGCTGTTTCCAACTTTTACGTTTTCACCAAGTAAAGTTGCGAATTTTGCTGACTCAGCAGCAGCTACTTCCTCAGAAGCGTTGTTTACACCTACATGTAACAGTTTGAAACCTAACATGGTAGAAACAGCCTCTTTTGTTAAAGCTGTGATGCCAGCCCAGTCTTTTGCTGCGATCATGTCTTTGTTAACCATCCAGGATCCACCACATGCGATGATCTTCTTGAAATCAAGATAGCTTGTTAAGTTCTTTGCATTGATACCGCCGGTCGGCATGAATTTCATTTTGGTATAAGGAGCTGCCATGGATTTGATCATGCTAAGTCCGCCTGCAGCTTCTGCCGGGAAGAATTTAACAACGTCAAGACCAAGTTCGATCGCAACTTCAACGTCGCTTGGGTTAGAGCATCCAGGAGTTACCGGGATTCCTTTTTCTACACAGTATTTTACAACTTTTGGATTTAAACCAGGGCTTACGATAAATTTAGCGCCTGCATTTACAGCACGGTCAACCTGCTCTGTGGTAAGAACAGTACCTGCACCTACTAACATCTCCGGGAACTGCTCGGACATGATGCGGATAGATTCCTCAGCAGCTGCTGTACGGAAAGTAACTTCTGCACATGGGAGACCACCGTCGCATAATGCTTTTGCTAAAGGTGCAGCATCCTCTACATTGTCAAGTGCGATAACCGGGATAATACCGATTTTGGAAAACTCTTCTAATACTTTGTTCATAATTCTTCTCCTTTATTTTGAATAATTTTAAGGTTCTTAAATTGGTTTCACAATATGAAACATTGTTTCATACAACGGTACAATAGTATTATAACATTACAAAATGCCTTGTCAATAATTTAGGGAAAGAAAATGTTGTATTTTGCAAAAAACAAAAATTTGACTTTTATTGGAAGGTCATGTTATGATGTCATATGGTTTCATATAATGAAACAATAATGTGAATTATGAAACCTAAAAGACAGGTATTGGAAAAATAACTGATACCTTACATAGAATATGAGGTAATTATGGCAGAACAGAAAGAAACAAAAAATCCGGTGCAGTCGGCTGAACGTATTTTTCAGGTAATGGAGATGTTAGCCGATCACGGTGAGATGGGACTGATGGAGATCAGCACAGCGTTAGGACTTCACAAAAGCACGGTACATCGCCTTCTGATGTCTTTAGTCTATATGGGATATGCAAAGCAGGATGAGGTATCCCAGAAGTATATGCTTTCCTATAAAATAGTAAGCATGGCAGGAAAAATGCTTGACCGCATGGATATTTTACAGGTCGCGAAACCATATATGGAACGTTTGTCAGATATCAGCGGGGAAACGGTGCATTTAGTGCAGCGGGAAGGAAATAATATTTTATATATTTATAAAATAGAAGCAAAGATTGGTACGATCCGCATGGTGTCCCATGTTGGTATGGTGCATCCGATGTATTGTTCCGGTGTGGGTAAAGCGATCATGGCAGAACTTCCGGAATCAGAAGTGAAGCAGATCTGGAATGAGAGTATCATCGAAAAAAAGACAGAGCATACGATCACAGATTATGATGAGATGCTTCGGGTGTTAAAAGAAGCAAAAAAGAATGGATATGCGCTTGATGATGAAGAAAATGAAGAAGGTGTGCGCTGCATCGCGGCGAGTCTTCGTGATTATCATAATGAAGTAAAATATGCATTCAGTATTTCCGGTCCGACCAGCCGGATGACGCGAGAGCGCGTGGAAGAGCTGTCTGTGGATGTCAAAAAAGTACAGGAAGAATTATCCATGGAATTAGGCTGGTATAGAAAATAGCAGAGTTGGTCATACTATCCTTGAAAAGGTAATGGTTCAGAGAGTTTTTGAGCGGTTACAAATAATTTCTTGTAAAGTAAAGGAGAAGAATGACCATGAAAAAATTCAAAATGCTTGCGGCATGCCTGGTGCTTACATTGTCTCTTAGTGCACTGACCGCATGCGGCACAAACAGTAACAACACGGATACCAATAACAATGGAAATAATCCGGCTGTAGGTACGGAAAATCAGGTAAAAGGTAACACGGAAAATGGTGTTAATGCTACCGAAAATGGTATGAATGATACCAATGTGAATGGAACTGATACAATGAATGATACCAACGCAAATGGCACGAATGGAACCGTAAATAATAACAATGGCAATGACACAGACGGTGGTGCTGTTGTGGATGATGTAGTAGACGGCATCGGTGATGCGGGAAAAGATATTATCGACGGTGTTGAAAACGGTGTGGATGATGCAACCGGAAATAATAACAATAGTGGAAATGCTACTGATAACAGTGCAAGATAACGGATGTGGAATCTCCGGGTATGACCTTTCGGTGAAAGGAATGCCCGGATTTTTTCTGCTACAGAATATTCGCAGAAATCCTTAAATAAAAATGAAATCTTCCTGATTTCCTTGTGATTGCAGATATTTTGCGGTACAATGTCTTAAATAAGTCTGTTTTAAAGATAGATGAATGGAATGATTTAGGAGATTTTCAGATGAATAATAATGATTATAGAGAAGTAACAGAGGATGAAGCAACAACAGTTTCTACAAGTTCAAAGGACGAAATAAACGGACAGGAAAACAGTAGTGATACCCATGATGTATCAGAACATGAAAAAGAAACCGCAGAGGCAGAAGTGACAAATGCAGACACACCGGAGGAGAAAGAAACGGAATACGAAGATATCTGCTATATCTGCCGCAGACCGGAACATATTGCAGGAAAGATGATACGGATACCGAATAATATCTGTATCTGTCAGGATTGCATGCAGAAAACTTTTGACAGTATGAACCAGACAGGATTTTCCATGGATGATATGCTGAACATGAATATGGGCAAGATGCCGAATATCAGCATGATCAATCTGTCAGATCTTCAGGGGATGCAGGGATTTATTCCGAATAACCAGAAGATCAAAAAGAAAAAGCCAAAAGAAAATAAAGAGCCGGTGCTTGATATCAAAAAGATCCCGGCACCGCATAAGATCAAGGCATCGTTAGATGAGTACGTAGTAGGACAGGAGCACGCAAAGAAGGTTATGTCTGTTGCTGTCTACAATCACTATAAGAGAATCGCATCAGATGAGAAGGATGGTATTGAGATTGAAAAATCCAATATGTTAATGATCGGACCGACCGGTTCCGGTAAGACTTATCTGGTGAAAACACTTGCAAAACTTTTAGATGTGCCGCTTGCCATCACAGATGCAACATCCCTGACAGAGGCAGGATATATCGGTGATGATATCGAGAGCGTTGTAAGTAAGCTGCTTGCCGCAGCAGATAATGATGTGGAGCGCGCAGAGCACGGTATTATTTTTATCGATGAAATCGATAAGATCGCCAAGAAACGCAATACGAACCAGCGTGATGTCAGCGGTGAGTCCGTACAGCAGGGAATGTTAAAACTGTTAGAGGGTGCAGAAGTTGAGGTGCCTGTCGGAGCCAGCAGCAAGAATGCCATGGTGCCGATGACTATGGTCAACACAAAGAATATCCTTTTTATCTGTGGAGGTGCATTCCCGGAGTTAGAGGATATCATTAAGGAACGTCTCAATAAGTCTGCGTCGATCGGCTTTAAATCAGAATTAAAGGATAAATATGATCAGGACGAAAATATCCTGCAGAAAGTGACTACAGAAGATGTGCGTAAGTTTGGCATGATACCTGAGTTCTTAGGACGTCTGCCGATCATGTTTACGCTAGAAGCACTTACAGAAGATATGCTGGTACGCATTTTGAAAGAACCGAAAAATGCGATTTTAAAACAGTATCAGAAGCTGCTGGCCATGGATGAGGTAAGACTCAAATTTGAGGATGATGCGTTGATGGCGATCGCAAAGCAGGCGAAGGAAAAGAAAGTCGGTGCGCGTGCACTTCGCGCGATCATCGAGGAATTTATGCTTGACATCATGTATGAAATTCCGAAAGATGACAATATTGGTATGGTAACCATTACGAAAGAGTATGTGGAGAAAAAAGGCGGTCCGCTTATTACGATGCGTGGCTGTGCACAGATTGCTGCTGTTCAGACGCAAGCTTGACACTTTGCTGTCAAGCTATGCGCCGTAGTGTATATTGTTGTGAGATTACAGCCCCTGCCTCGAAGAGGCACTTTTCATGGGCTGTAATCGTTGTTGGTCACACCGGAAGTGTGAACAGTAACCACAGATCGGGAAACAGAAAGCTCCGGAGATCGCGGCTTTCGAATAATACAATTAAATAAGTCTGTAACGGGCACTCCGGCATCTGTTTTACGATAAACAGATGACCGGAGTTTTTTCAATTTATAAAACATTTAGGGCGTATTTGTTGCGGACATTGACAGTAATGTATCTATTACATCAGGTGACACGATCTCCGGAGATGATTATGATGCAGGAGACAGCACAGTCAGTTACATTAAATGAACTTGTGCAGAAGTTCGAATTAAAATAAAAAATATGGTTCTAAAGTAAAAGATTCCGGCATCTATTTAGTAATTGAATAGATGACTGGAGTTTTTTTATTTATGGCAGATTGCAGGGAACAGGTATATTCTGATGATTTTTTTGATTTTATCGTATCTTATGAGGAAACCAGTGGACAGACGATCGCAGAGGCTTGTATCCAGAGAATCGATGAAGGGTATGATATCTATTATTATCCGAGGGAGAGATTACCTCCGCTTAGTGTAGGCGGTTATTCTTATTCTGAGATCCCAAAATGTTATGGACTGCTGGATCGGACAGCACTTGAGGTGTCCGGTATTTTAAAAATGCAGAATCAGCCTGTTCTTGCATTAAAGGGAAACGGTGTGCTGATCGGATTTATTGATACGGGGATTGATTATACAAATCCGGCATTTCGCTACAGTGACGGGAGCAGCCGGATCGTCCGTATCTGGGATCAGACGATACAGGATGGAACGCCACCAGCGGGTATTTTATATGGGGCAGAGTATACAAAAGAACAGATCAATGCGGCGTTATTTTCAGAAGACCCGTACGATATCGTGCCGTCGCGTGATACCAATGGACATGGTACATTTCTTGCAGGAGTGGCATGTGCAAGTGAGAGTGAAAACGGTGATTTTATCGGGGCGGCACCCCAGTCTGAGATCATTATGATAAAATTAAAAGAGGCAAAGCAGTATCTTCGGGATTTCTTTTTTGTGAAAGACGGTGTTCCGGCATATCAGGAAAATGATATTATGATGGCAGTTTCTTATTTAAACAGTGCAGCAAATATTTTGAATCGTCCGCTTGTCATATGCATGGCATTAGGAAACAGTGCCGGGAGCCATGCGAGTGAGGGTTTTCTTCCTTCTTATCTTAATTATATGTGCGGAAGAAGAAAACGAGTCGTTGTGGTTGCAGCCGGAAACGAGGCGAATGCAAGACATCATTTTCAGGGACGTATCATAGGGGAGATGGAGCATGAGGATGCAGAAATCACGGTAGAGCAAAATACGAAAGGTTTTTTTGTGGAACTGTGGGCATCTGCGCCGGAACTGTATGCGGTTGCGGTAATTTCACCATCAGGAGAGCAGATTCCGCGGATTTCGGTGCGCCGTGGGGCATCAGAGCAGTTTAACTTTATTTTTGAGGGGACGACGATCACGGTAGATTACCGGATCGATATGAAAGAAACGTCAAGCCAGCTGATTTTTTTCCGGTTTATAAGACCGACACCGGGACTTTGGACAATACGTATTTTTCCACAGCTTACTGTCACCGGAAATTATCATCTCTGGCTTCCTTTGAAAGAAATGACAGATGGCAATAATTTTTTCCTTCGGTCGAATCCGGAAATTACACTGACTTCCCCCAGTGCGGCAAGACAGGTCATCACAGTGGGCGGTTATCAGGCATCGAACACCAGTATCTATGCGGATTCCGGAAGAGGTTATACTACGACAGGAGAGATCAAACCCGATTTTGTGGCACCGGCGGTGGATGTTTATGGTCCCGGACTTCGCAATAATTTTATCACTTTTACGGGAACAAGTGCAGCCGCAGCGATCACAGCTGGAGCCTGTGCGCAGATCATGCAGTGGGCGATCGTGGATCAGAATAATACGATCATGTCACATACATCTATCAAAAACATGTTGATCCGCGGTACTGCAAAACCGGAAAACCGGACATATCCGAACCGGGAGTGGGGATATGGGACACTTGATGTGTATGGGGCATTTCAGAATCTGAGACTGTGATAAAACGACGAAATATTATTTAGAAAATGTTTAGAAAAAACAGCAAGATTGTTTATCTGTATTTATGTAATTTTTGTGAAACTGGTTATAAACTTCAAAATGTAATACGATATAAATAAAAATAAGAATACAAACGGGGAGAGAAAGGCGATATCTTAAAAGTGATCCAGAAAACAAAAGCAGAAGCAGAAGCAGGTCAGTCTGATGGATATTCTGCTTCCGGCGGAGCGGGACAGACAGGGCAGGCATCCGGAACCGGGGCTGCTGGTAGTGCCGGTGGAGACAGTGATGACGAAACTACTACAACAACAAAGACGGTTGTGGTCAATGGTATTACTTATCTTGAAACAACGACTGTGGAGAACGGTGTCACAAGTGTGCAGAGGACAAAGATCAGTGGAGTTGGTGAAGAATAGCGATGGTAAAAAATCCGAAGGGAGTGTGAACCTTCGGATTTTTGCTGAAATCAGGAAAGTAATCCCTAAATGTTAAAATAAAATTGCTTGCAATTTGTAACATGATATGATAAGATGTTTATTGTTCGAGCGATTAAAAAAGAATAAGCCGGCGTGGCGGAATGGCAGACGCACCAGACTCAAAATCTGGCGGTGGCAACATCGTATGGGTTCAAGTCCCATTGCCGGCATTAGAAAAAAGTCCAGTTTTACTGGACTTTTTCTTGATTCATAGGAAATTACATCCTATGAATCAAAAAGCCCTCCGGGCAGGATCGCACTGCGGCGGAGTGGAATAATGTCGCTAGAGCGACCCGCCGCAGGACATCCGGTGGATGTCCGCTATGCGCGGACCGGAGCGGAAGCGAAGAAACTCGAAAGTTCGAGTCCGGCAGGACTCGATTTATCAAAAAAAGGACATCTGAATGATGTCCTTTTTTTGATGAAAGAGAGCGCGAGACGGGACTCGAACCCGCGGCCCCGACCTTGGCAAGGTCGTGCTCCACCAACTGAGCCACTCGCGCATATCTGAAATTATTCTGTATCTGTCTGTCAGACACATTTGATATCATACTATGGCAAAAACAATTTGTCAACAATTTTTTTTAAATAGCAATCATATTTTTTGAATCCTTAAGGGAAAAAGTTCATCTGTGATTTAAAAAAGAATTAATAATATTCATCTATATATTAAGTAGGAAAAATGCTATAATACGGAATGTCTGATAATCAGGATGCAGACAGTGTACATTTAAGGAGGAACTATGGAAAAGAAAAAAATAATTATTCCGGTCGTAGCCATTGCAGTAATTGGAGCAGTAGGAGGAACCGGTTATTATTATCGCGACAATATTATAGATGTGACAACACAGGCAATTGATGTAGTTTCAGAGAAAATTCCGTTTTTACAGTCAGGAAAATCGGATGACAAGGTATATGTTGAGAAAGTTTCTAAGATCATGAATACATATACGGGAAATACCAACCGGTATAATGGTGTTGTGGAATCGCAGGACAGTTATGAGGTAAATGTAGATTCATCGCGTACCATCAAAGAAATCCTTGTAAAAGTAGGGGATGAGGTAGAAGAGGGTCAGACACTTGTTACCTATGATACCAGCGAACTTGAGATGCAGGTGAAACAGGCAAAACTTGAACTCGAGGGAATCCAGAATGAGATTGACAGTTCCAAAAAAAAGATAGCCACATTGACCGATGAATTAAATAAAACGACAGATGAGGACGATAAATTTTCACTGACGACAGATATTCAGTCGGAGGAAAATTCCATCGAGGAGAATAAACTTGATCTTGAGAGCAAGAACCTTGAAATATCAAAATATGAAGCCCAGATCGATGCATCGTCTGTTGTCAGCAAAAAATCCGGCGTGGTAAAGGAAATCAACGAGAACGGTACAGACAGTAATGGTAATAATGCTGCGTTTATGACGATTCTTCAGACAGGTGAATACCGTGTAAAAGGAAGTATCGATGAGCAGAATGTATGGATGATCTCAGATGGACAGGCGGTCATCATACGTTCGAGGGTGGATGAAAGTCAGACATGGAATGGAACGATTTCAAAGATTGATACAGATAACGTGCAGAAAAGTGATGACGATTCATCTTCAGACAGTAGTGTCTCTGCAACAAAGTACCCGTTTTATGTGGAACTTCCATCTGCAGAGGGACTGCTGTTAGGACAGCATGTATATATTGAACTTGACGAAGGTCAGGACGATCAGCAGAAAGAAGGAATCTGGCTGTATTCAAACTATGTTGTTCAGGATGACAGCGGTGCTTATGTCTGGGCTGCAAATGATAAGAAACGTCTGGAAAAACGATATGTAGAACTTGGTGAATATGATGAGGATCTGGCAGAGTATGAGATCTTATCCGGTCTTTCACTTGATGATTATATCACATGGCCGATGGAAGGACTCTATGAAGGAGTAACTACGGTGACAGATGTGAGCGAGGTCGATTATTCTTCTCCGTTGTACAATCAGGATGGTACAGAGATGCTTGATTACGGAACCGAAATGTTGTATGAAAACGGAATGTACGATACGGAAATGATGAACGATAATGGTATGCAGGATTATGTAAATGGCGATATGGAAGATGGATCAGGTTATGATGGAGCTGACGATGGCGATTCTGCGGATGATGCGGAATATGATGACTCTGATTACAATGATTCTGACTATGAGGATTCTGATGATTCCTATGATGATTCCAATGATATGGAGGTAGGGGAATGATACTGAATCTGCAGAATATTTACAAGGATTATCAGCAGGATAAGCTGGTCGTTCCGGTATTAAAAGATGTCTGTCTTACCGTGGAAGAGGGAGAGTATGTTGCGATCATGGGACCGTCCGGTTCCGGAAAGACAACACTTATGAATATCATAGGCTGTCTGGATAAGCCGACGAGCGGGACTTATGAGCTGGCAGGAGAGGACGTCTTAAAGTTAAAAGACAAGCAGCTGTCAGATTTAAGACTGCGCAGTATCGGGTTTGTATTTCAGAGTTTTCATCTGATGCCGAGAGAGACTGCGGTGGAAAATGTATCACTGCCGCTTAGTTATGCCGGCGTGAAAAAAAAGGAGCGCAGGGAGCGTGCAATCAAAGCACTGGAACGTGTCGGACTTGGTGACAGGGTGGACTTTCGTCCGACGCAGCTTTCCGGTGGACAAAAACAGAGGGTTGCGATTGCGAGAGCAATGGTCAATAATCCAAAGATCTTACTTGCGGATGAACCTACCGGAGCACTTGATTCCAAGTCAGGAGAGCAGATCATGGAACTGTTCCAGAAACTCAATGAAGAGGGTGTTACGATCGTTATGATCACACATGATCCGCATATCGCATCCAATGCAAAACGCATGGTGAAAATCATTGACGGGGAGATTTTTGAGGGCGATGAAAAGGAGGATGCATCATGAAATTAAAAAAAGTAATCGCAGTCATTGTCGTACTTGCCGTCACTGTTGGTGCAGTCACCGGAGGAATTTATGGTTATAAGTCGTATCAGAAGAAGAATCTGGTGGCAGAAGTACAGTCTGTTTCCAGTTTAAACTATGGATATTATGGGAACTCTGAAACAAGCTATGGTGTTGTGACGAATGATTCTTCCCAGGAAGTATATTTAGATGATTCCAACAAAGTGCAGGAGGTTTATGTTTCAAAAGGCGATACAGTGAAAGAGGGAGATCCGCTGATCCAGTATGATACATCGGAGGCAGAGATCGATATCCAGAGGAAAAACCTTGAGATCAGTACAACAGAAAACAGTCTTGCGAAGGCACAGCATTCTTTAGAGTCATTAAAAAACACAAAACCGGTGGATAAGACACGGCCTTCTACTGCCAGTACTGCATCCTCGTACATAAATAAAAAGCTGCAGGAATTAGAGCAGAAGAAAGCCTACATAGAGTCACTGCCAGAAAAGGATGCGAAGGATAACCGCATTTATAATTATGTGACGGAAGATTCGGAGCCATATAATAAAGACACGGCAGATGGAACAGCAGAGAATCCTTACATTTATTATTGTAATAAAGATGTTTTTGCATATGGAAGTTTTTACAATTCGCTGCGGCCGCAGAAAAAATCAGATGGCACCTATACGGATGGAAAATATGTAAAGTTTATTATCTGCAAAAAAGACAGCGATGGGAAAATGGTGTTTGAAAGTGTGGAAACAGGAGATGAAGTGGTGGATGACAGTACTGAGTCGAATGGTGCCACAAAAGAAGTTACAGTACAGAAATATGAGCCTGTGGCAGATGACAGTATTTCACCGAATGTAAAAGATGTCGATGGAAGTACCATGCCTATGGACTATGATAAAAGCCGGTCCTGGTATGTTTTTTCAGGAGAAGAAGTTGGAAAAAGTCTTCAGGATTATCTGGATGAACTTGAGAATGAAGATAACTGGAACGATGAAGATGACTGGGAAGAGCCGGAAGGATATACCGAAAAAGAACTTGCAGAGGCAATCAATGACAAAGAATCAGAAGTAAAAAAACTGGATATACAGCTTCGCAAGTTAAAACTGGAGCTGGAAACGTTACAGGACAGCATCAATGATGGTGTGGTTTATGCAAAACTTGATGGTGTTGTGAAATCTGTGGGAGATCCGGATCAGAAACAGGATGATGGGAATGCATTTCTTGTGGTAACCGGGGATGACGGACTGTACGTGAGCGGTACGATCAGCGAACTTTTGTTAGATGAAGTCAAACCGGGAACGGTTGTTACCGCAAATTCATGGGAATCAGGAATGACATTTGAGGCAACCGTAACGAGCGTATCGGATTATCCTGTGAGTGGCAATTCCTGGGGAGAAGGAAATCCGAATGTTTCTTATTATCAGTATACTGCATATATGGAAGACAGTTCTGCACTGAAAAATGGAGAATATGTGGATCTTGCAATTCAGACAAATCAGTCAGAAACAGGCGGTATTTACCTTGATAAGGCATATGTGAGACAGGAAGATGGAAAATCATATGTTATGATCGCAGATGAGAGTGATCATCTGAAAAAACAATATGTTGTAACCGGAAAAACAGTATATGGTACTGCAGTTGAGATCAAATCAGGACTGACAGAGGATGACAGGATCGCCTTCCCTTATGGAAAGACAGCAGTCGAGGGAGCAGCAGTAACAGAGGATGAAAGTGTTGAATATTAATCAGGAGGAACAGGATGTTTGAGAATATAAGATTATCTTTTCAGGGAATCTGGTCCCACAAGATGCGTTCCTTTCTGACCATGCTTGGAATTATCATAGGTATCGCAGCGATCATTGCGATCGTATCAACGATCAAAGGAACGAATGAACAGATCAAAGAAAACCTGATCGGCTCCGGAGAGAATACAGTGGAAGTGTCTCTTTATCAGGGCGAGTGGGAATACGAGATGGATTACAACGGAGTGCCGCAGGGAGTGCCGCTTGTAACGGATGAGGTCATGAGTGACATCAAAGATCTCGATCATGTAGAGAATGCATCTGCATACTTAAGCAGACAGGATTATAGCGGAGTGTATCATTTAAATACGGCTTTTTCCGGTGGATATGTGCGCGGAATCGACAACAGCTATTTTGATACCTGCAATTATGTTATGAAAGAGGGACGTGCTTTTACGGATGAGGACTTTAAAAAGTATAAAAAAGTCGCTATTTTGGATACGGATTCCGCAAATGCGCTGTTTCAGGGAGAAGATCCGGTCGGAAATACGATCGAGATCCAGAAGGAGCCTTATACGGTAATTGGAATCGTAACCAAGGCAAAGGTGTTTGAGCCGGTCATCAATTCCATTGATGATTATTATACATATGCGCAGGATACGGCAGGTTCTATTTATATCCCGAATACGACCTGGCCGATCATATATCAGTATGACGAGCCACAGAATGTTGTGATCCGTGTGGACAGTACGGATAATATGACATCTGCCGGAAAAGCATGTGCAGATCTGCTAAACAATTATCTGTCACCGAAAGATGATACGATCCAGTATAAGGCAAAGGATCTTTTAGAGCAGGCACAGCAGATACAGGAACTCAGCAGTTCAACAAATACGATGCTGATCTGGATCGCTGGAATTTCCCTGATCGTTGGTGGTATCGGTGTTATGAATATCATGCTGGTATCAGTGACAGAGCGTACGCAGGAGATCGGTTTAAAGAAGGCAATCGGTGCAAGAAAGTCAAAGATTTTGAATCAGTTTCTGACCGAAGCAGCGGTGCTTACAAGTTTAGGCGGTGTGCTTGGTGTAATTGTCGGTATCATATTAGCAGAGATCATTTCCTATGTGACGACGATGCCGGTTGCAATCAGTATTCCGGCGGCGATCGGTTCCGTGCTGTTTTCTATGGTGATCGGAATTGTATTCGGGGTTTTCCCGTCTTATAAGGCGGCGAATCTAAACCCGATTGACGCGCTGCGCCATGAATAAACGTCTGGATAATGGAAATGGAGATTCGTGTGAAAAAAATCGTGATGTTTGAAGGAGGCGTGGAAACGCTTGCGTATTTCTCGAAACAGATGGCGGGGCAGTTTGAAAAGATGGGATATGCAGTATTTTTCTACGACCTGAAAGATGAAAAGGGAAGTGCCAAAAGGCTGAGAAAATTCATAAAACCCGGCGAGACAGTGATGATCACTTTCAATTTTCAGGGACTGGAAAAAGAAGCGGGTGTATACAGTGAAAGAAACGGTTATATTTGGGATGAATATAAGATTCCCTGTTATAATATTGCGGCAGATCATCCGTACTATTATGATAACCGTCTGCATGATCTGCCATCCGGATATCACCACATCAGTATTGACAGAAAACAGGAAGCATATTTTTTAAAATATTATCCCGGATATAAAAGTGCCGGATTTCTTCCGTTAGCGGGAACCGGGCTGGATGGAGCACTTGATGTGTCGTATGAACAGCGGAATATTGATGTGATCATGACCGGAAATTACACGCCTCCGTCTTTTTTTGAACAGCATATCAACTGGATCAATGATGAGTATGCGGCATTTTACCGCGGAATCATTGACGAGCTGCTGGAAAAAACGGACCAGACCATCGAGGAGGTGACACTGCGTCACTGTGAACGTGAGATGGGGAAGGTGGTACCGGATGATTTCAGACTTGTGATGCATAAGATGATATTCATTGATCTGTATGTGCGCAATTACTGGCGTGGCCTGGTCATAAAGACGCTGGCAGAAGCAGGGATCACCGTGGATGTTGTTGGAAAGGGCTGGGAAGAACTTGACTGTACTGCGATGCAGAATATAAGAATACATCCGCAGACGGATTCCCTGACCTGTTTAGAGCAGCTTGCACATGCGAAGATTTCAATTAATGTGATGCCATGGTTTAAAGATGGTGCACATGACCGGGTGTTTAATTCGATTTTAAACGGTGCAGTCTGTGTTTCGGATACCAGTCACTACCTCTGCGAAGAACTAAAAGAGGGAGATGGTGTCTCGTATTATGACCTGAAACATTTAGAGCAGCTACCGGTAAAAGTAAGTGATCTGCTGAAAAATGAACAGCAGATGAGAGATATTGTTATGCGTGGAGTGGAGAAAACGGCAGGGAAGCATATCTGGGCGATGCGGGCAATCGAACTGGAAGAAAAAATCAGGCAGGAAGCATATTAGACTTGCATTACGGAAATAATGAGTGTATAATAACGAAAGAATTTGGCAGTGATGGAAGCTGCGGCAGCAAGACTGTTTCAGAGAGCCGGTGGGTGCTGGAAACCGGTACAGAAAAGATGCCTTTCCACTTCCGGAGTCAGTGATGAAAGTCACGGGGTCGTATCCCATAGCATACGAATTGAGAGGTCACAGTAGGAGAAACAGATACTGGAAATGAGCATCTGTGTTAAAAAGAAAAAGCAGTGACAAGATGGGTGGCAACGCGGAAGAGTTTTAGAGCCTTTCGTCCCATGTGTAGGATGGCACATAGGGCGGAAGGCTTTTTGTGTTATCGTTAAGAAAATGTCAGACAGATATTAGGTCAGGCAAAATGAAAATCTACAAAAACGGGCGGCATGTTCCGCAGAAAGAGGAGAAAGATGATCGATTTAAAATTTTTAAGAGAGAATCCGGAAGTTGTAAAACAGAATATTAAAAATAAGTTCCAGGATCACAAACTGCCATTAGTAGATGAGGTGATTGAGCTTGATGCAAAAGCGAGAGCTGTACAGCAGGAAGCAGATGATCTGCGTGCAAGCAGAAATAAACTGTCAAAACAGATCGGACAGTTAATGGGACAGGGTAAAAAAGATGAGGCAGAAGCAGTAAAGGCACAGGTAAATGCCAATGCAGCACGTCTTGCAGAGTTAGAGGAGCAGGAAAAAGAACTGCAGGAAAAAGTAACAAAGATCATGATGACGATCCCGAATATCATTGATCCGTCTGTACCGATCGGAAAAGATGACAGCTGCAATGTAGAGATCGAAAAATTCGGCGAGCCGGTCGTACCGGATTTCGAGATCCCATATCATACAGAGATCATGGAGCGTTTTAATGGTATCGATCTTGATGCTGCAGGAAAAGTTGCAGGAAATGGTTTTTATTATCTGATGGGCGATATCGCACGCCTTCATTCTGCAGTGATCTCTTATGCGCGTGATTTTATGATCGACCGTGGCTTTACCTATGTGATCCCGCCATTTATGATCCGAAGCAACGTTGTTACAGGTGTTATGAGTTTTGATGAGATGGATGCAATGATGTACAAGATCGAGGGTGAGGATCTCTATCTGATCGGTACTTCCGAGCATTCCATGATCGGTAAATTCATCGACACGATCAACGATGAGGAGAAATTACCGTATACACTGACTTCCTACTCTCCATGTTTCCGTAAAGAGAAAGGTGCACATGGTATTGAGGAGCGTGGAGTATACCGTATCCACCAGTTCGAGAAACAGGAGATGATCGTTGTCTGCAAACCGGAAGAGTCTAAAACATGGTATGATAAATTATGGCAGAACACGGTAGACTTATTCCGCAGCCTTGATATTCCGGTTCGTACCTTAGAGTGCTGCTCCGGCGACCTTGCAGACTTAAAAGTAAAATCCTGCGATGTTGAGGCATGGTCTCCAAGACAGAAGAAATACTTTGAAGTTGGAAGCTGTTCTAATTTAGGAGATGCACAGGCAAGACGTTTAAAGATCCGTGTGAAAGGTTCCGACGGAAATAAATATTTTGCACACACTTTAAACAATACTGTTGTTGCACCACCTAGAATGTTGATCGCATTCTTAGAGAACAACTTAAATGAAGACGGCAGTGTTAATGTACCGAAGGCATTACAGTCGTATATGGGTGGAAAAGAGAAACTTATTCCGGTAAAATAATTGACGGTTCAAACAATTTATAATAAAAATCCACAGTGCACACGATATGGTGTGCGCTGTGGATTTTTTGTCTTGTCAGGATAACAGATTTGCAGTCTGGATCAGCATTTCTCCGGTTCCGGATAATCCACACCGAAAGTCTCAACAGTAACAGTTTTCATGCGCTGTGTCTCTAATGGCCTGTCACTGTAATCGGTTGCGGTTTCAGCGATTTTATTTACGATATCCATTCCTTCAGTGATTTTACCGAAAGCAGCATAAGCTCCGTCTAAGTGCGGAGATGTTTTGTGCATGATAAAGAACTGGCTGCCGGCAGAATCCGGGTGCATAGCTCTTGCCATGGATAAAACACCTTCGGTGTGTTTTAAATCATTTTTGAAACCATTCTGGGAAAATTCGCCTTTGATATCATAGCCAGGACCGCCCATGCCGGTTCCGTCAGGACATCCGCCCTGGATCATAAATCCTTTGATCACGCGGTGAAAGATCAGTCCGTTATAATAACCTTTCTGGATCAGGCTGATAAAGTTATTGACAGTATTCGGAGCGATTTCAGGATAAAGTTCCGCTTTCATGATATCGCCATTTTCCATTTCAATCGTAACGACTGGATTTGCCATAATTGTGTACCTCTTTTCAAAATAATAGTGTCTGTAATGATACTGCTCTATTGTAGCGGAAAAAAAAGGAGTAGTAAAGTAAATAATTTAAGAAAATCTTTGCTTGAATAAAGATTCTTTACAAGGTAACATAAATATAGACGGGTTTGAGATGAAAATGGGAGATACTATTTAAAAATATCAGAAATCAGATCAGAATTGGGAGGAAGGGTATTTGAATCGTCAGAAAAGAAAGGAGTACAGATTCTATGCGATGTTAGCAGGAATGTTTCTGCTGATTGCTGGGGCATACTGTCTGGATGGAGATTTTACATCAGAAAATGATCAAAATGCTGCAGACGTTTCTGCCACGCAGCCGGAATATGTGCCGGCAGTGAAACTGTATGCTGGTATTTTTACAAAACTGGACGGCGAAGAGTATGCTGTGATCAAAAAAAATAAAGACATTCTGGTAGCTGCGGCAAACAGGGGATATTATGATGAGACGGATGTCTACTCTTTTTTGCAGGGACCAAAATCCTGGGGAGAGGGACGGGCCTGGTCCGGCGAATGGAGTAATCAGTATGTAAGAGGCAATTATTTTGGTAATTTCGGGTGTGGACTGTGCTGTATGGCAAATATATACAGTACATTTTCGGATCATACCTGTTCGCCATGGGATATGTTTCTATATGCACGGGAGACTTCCGGATATACGCCGACGAAAAAGATTGGGGCGATCGGCTGGGGTGATATGAAAACGGTTATGCGTAAATGCGGATTTGATGCGGAGCTTTATACAAAACCACAGACTTATGAGGCATTCCGGGAGCAGATCAAAACAGCAAAAAGTGCCATTGTTTTAGTCAGCAGTCATGATGATAATACTTACTGGAAAAAGACAGGTGGTCATTATGTGAATATCTGTCTGTACAAAGAAGAGACAGATGAAGTATTTCTTGCAGATCCGGCAGACCCGGATGGAAACCGGAATTATATTCCGCTGCGCTATGTTTATGATGCTTTAAAAACGGTCAGTAAATATCAGTATCTGGTTGTAGATGGTTATTCTGAGGAACAGAACCAGTGGAAACAGGATGGAATAGATGAGGCATGGGTGGCACCATAAAAAATGTGCGTACAATATAAACAGAAATATATGGAAATGGAGAATGTATGAATCAGGAAGAAAGAAGACAGAAAAGACAGGACGATTTTAAACATGCAGTAGTTGTAGTAGCTGTGTTTGTGTTGATTTTGGCGGCATTGCTTGCAGGGGCAGCAGCTGCCATACATAAGTTTTTACCAAAGAATGATAAAGCAGAAAAAATACCGGAAACACAAAGTACGGAGATAATGGAGGATTCACAGACCGTACAGGAACAGAGTGAAGCAGCAGAACCTGTAGTTGATCCGTTAGTTGAGCAGGCTGCACAGCTTGTGTCAGGCATGTCACTGGAAGACAAAGTCGCACAGATGTTTGTTATTACACCGGAGGCGCTGACAGGGTATGCGAGTGTGACGGCAGCCGGCGATACAACAAAAGCGGCATATGAAAACAGGCCGGTCGGAGGTCTGATCTATATGGCAGATAATCTTGTCAGTACGGAACAGACGACAGAGATGCTTACCAATATGCAGAATATAGCCATGGAGCGGACCGGGCTGCCCGTCTTTTTAAGTGTGGATGAAGAAGGCGGAACAGTTGCAAGAGTTGCAAAGAATGAAGCGTTTGGTGTTACAGATGTTGGGAACATGAGTGATATCGGTGCGACCGGTGATCTGCAGAAAGCATATGATGCGGGAGCATCGATCGGAACATATTTAAAACAGCTTGGTTTTAATGTGGACTATGCACCAGTAGCAGACGTACTTACCAATCCGGACAATACAGTTATTGGGACAAGATCTTTTGGCTCGGATGCATCTGTGGTGGCAGATATGGTCACAAAAGAACTTGAAGGATTAAGCAGTCAGGGAGTTTTTGGCGTAGTAAAACATTTTCCGGGACATGGCGGCACTTCGGGCGACTCCCATGACGGAGCAGTGACACTTGATAAATCATTAGAAGAACTGATGCAGACCGAACTTGTGCCATTCCAGAGAGCGGTTGAAAACGGTGTGTCATTTGTTATGGTCGGACATATCTCAGTTCCGCAGGTAGTTGGAGATAATACGCCGGCATCACTGTCCCAGATGATGGTAAGCAATGTGTTGAGGGAACAGCTTGGATATCAGGGGATCGTGATCACAGATGCCATGAATATGGGGGCAGTCACAGGCAGTTATACGGCAGACCAGGCAGCAGTCATGGCAGTCAATGCAGGTGTTGATATGATCTTAGCACCTTCTGATTATGAAACAGCATATAACGGACTTCTTCAGGCGGTAAAGGATGGAACGATCACGGAGGAACGTATCAACGAATCGGTTGTGCGTATTGTAAAAGTAAAACTGCAGATGCAGTAAAGAGTTGTTATTCTCCAGTGATTCAGACTTTACAAATAACCGGAAAAATAGGATAATAGTAATAGATTTATGATATACGAATGGGGAATACGACATGGAAATAAAGCGCGTAGGAGAAAATAAAATCAGATGTGCCCTGACCGAGGAAGAAATCCGGGATATGGGTTTTGATATTGATGAGATCATTGGAAATGGAGAAGCAACACAGAAATTTATGCGTGTTGTCTTAAAGATCGTGGAAGAACACGAGAACATCAGTCTGGAGAACATTTCACCGATGGTAAAAGCAGAACTTCTTTCAGATCACAGTATGGCGATCACATTTGGCGGCGATTCAGATACGAGTTTTCAGCAGCTGATGGAGGCAATCTCTGATCTGGTCGGTCAGATGACGCCGGAGAAGATGCAGGAGTTCCGAAAATTAAGCAAAGAGGAGCGCCAGGGAGTACTGGATGCGTTCTTAGACCGGAAGAAAGATACAAAAGAACAGGAATATACGCAGGAAAAAGAAAATCAAAAGAAGTCATCAAAAGAAGAAAAAAAATCAAAAAAACAGCAGATGATCAACAGACAGATGGTCTGTGCACTCCGGTTCTTTGATTTAGATGAAGCATCACGCATGGGAAGGGCATGTTTTGAGGAGATTTTTCCAAAGAGCAGTCTTTACCGGTTAGAGGGTGCATATTATCTGATTATGGATTTTTCGAAGTTCCCAAGAGACGAAATGAGGGCGTTTGCATTCGGTGCTGTCGAGTATGATGCGGGCAGAATTTCGGAGATAGGACAAATTTCCTATATCCGTGAACACGGAGATTGTATTGTTAAAAAAGAGGCTCTGCAAACGCTGATAGCGTTGTAACAAATGAATAAAAGATAGTTTGTAAATAGGCAAAATGGGAAAATCCATCTCCAAAATTTGGTGAAATTGCCGAACAAGTTGATGCTCTAAAATTTACCAGATATGCTATTATGTCATAGGTGCGTGCACAGCATATAGTTATACTTATGGCGAAGGATTTGCCGTATGTCGGCAGATCAGAGAAGGCAGTATAGAATAAGAGCAGGAGATGGAGAAGCGTTATGAGCAGAGAGCAGCTTTTGGAACTCGAAGACATGAAGAGGGGACTTTTAGTACAGGCATATCGAATGAAACAGGAGTGCCCGCATATGTCACCAGTGGGATTAGAGCATGAAATGTATGCGGCTATTATGGCTGAGGTAAGGGATATTACAGCCAGAATACAAAGGTCTGCAGAAGCATAGCGGAGAAAAAGTAAATATTGTATACAAGAAGATCAGCCGGTGTAGCGATACATTGACTGGTCTTTTTTGTATTATAAAAAAGCATCTGACATTTATATTGACTGAAAAAACAACCGAAATAATGCCTTGCTATCAGATTAAGAAACGAATATAATTAATATATCAGTAATTTTTGGGAAACGTAATAGACAACAGAAAGGTTACAGGGGTTTTTCATGAATGAGATCATTACGAAGCTTGATGAGATCGAAAAGAAGGCAGAGTCTATTCTGACGGATGTAGCTGCGGAAAAAGAAATGATGTTAAAACAGTTAGAATTTGATAAACGAGAGATGGACAGGCAATATGCTTCCATGAGACAAAAACAGGAAGAAGAGATAAAACAGCAGCTTTTATCGGAGTCTAAGACAAAACTTTTGGGGCAGAAAGAACATTACGAAGCCAAAATGAGACAGTTGGAAGAGGAATTTCTGCAGAAAAAGGAGACTCTTGCAGAGGAAATTTTTGAAAGTATTATAAGCTCCTGATGTTATGCGCGGTGATAGCTTGAGAAAATGCTGATAGCATGGCGAAATGGGGGAAGATAATGGCAGGAGGATTGTTAGAGTACAGCGGTCTGGTGACAAAGACTAAAGCAATGCGTGCAAGACTGCTTGAGGCGGATGATTATGCGGTAGTTTCGGAATATGAATCTGTGACAGATTTTATTGCTTTTTTGCGGGAACAGCCTGCATATGCACCGGTATTTGAGCGGCACGGGGAAGTGGCACACCGTGGTCAGGCAGAAGCGGTGATAAGGGATTCACTGTATATGGATTACTGCAAGTTATACCGGTTTTCCGGTGTGCAGCCAAGAAGTGCATTGCAGTTTGTATTTTCACGCTATCAGGTCAATGTGATTAAAAACTGTCTGCAGTCTGCGATGGAAGGAAACGGACGTGAGCTTACCTTAAGCGGAGGTTTTTTTGAGCGGCATGCAGATTTTGATTTAAGAGCAGTGATGGCGGCATGCAGTGTGCAGGAGCTGATACAGGCGGTGGCTGGAACGGAATATGAAGCTCTGTTAAGGGAATTAGAGATGGAAACAGGACAAAACTACGCGGATTATGCATTTGCACTTGATATTTATTACTATAAGAAAATATGGAAAGAGATCGCAAAGGTTTCCGACAAAGAAACGAGGCAGATCTTAGAACAGATTTTCGGAACAGAGATCGACTGGCAGAATCTGATGTGGATGTACCGGGCAAAGCGGTTTTATTCGATGGGAGAGGCGGATATGAAAAAGCACCGGATACCGGTAAGCTACCGTTTAAAGCCTGCGGAGACAAACAGACTTTTAGAAACAGAATCGGCAGAGCAATTTGTGGAATTTGTCCGGCAGACTGCATATTTTCGTGGAAAACAGGCAGTGCTTGAGCCGGAGGATGAACTGACGTGGGAGCGGGTCATGATAAGGACATATGAGAAAATATGTAAAAAGCATCCAATGTCTGTGGCACCGGTTCTGCGTTATCTGTATGAGAAAGAGCATGAGATCGATCGCCTGACGACGGCACTTGAGGGAATCCGTTACCACATACCGCCGTATGAGATACGGAATCTTATTTTTGCAATGTAAAGGATGGAGGGGTGCAAGTGGTAGAGAAAATGAAACTGCTTCATATTACCGGACCGAAAAATGATATCGACCGTGTAATGGAGCAGTATCTGAGCAGATATGAGATACATTTTGAAAATGCCACATCCGGGTTTGGCATATCCGGTCATGTAAGACCGTTTGCCGAGACGAATATCTACAAGGATGCCTGTACAAAAGCACAGGCATTGTGGGAGCATATCAAAGATAAGCCGGGTGGGACAGCAGATTATGCCGTACCGGTAAAAATGGAACCTGCAGAAGCAGAGAAAGTAGTGGAAGCCGCGTACCGTCTGACCGACGAGATCGTAAAACGTCAGGAAGAAGTGCGGAAGGAACGCATGGAGAATCAGAGTCTGATGGATCAGATTTCACCATTTCGAAGACTTGATTATGAATTTAAAAAAATTCTGGAATTTCAGTTTATCGCATTCCGTTTTGGAAGGATCGCAAGAGAACATTATCAGAAACTCGAACGTTATATCCATGATACTGATCATGTACTGTTTTATGAATGTGACAGCGATGAGGCATATGTGTGGGGCGGCTATTTTGTGCCGAGAGTCTACGCAAAAGAAGTAGATGCAGTGTGCCTGTCATTTCATTTTGAGCGTATCTATATACCGGATTCTTTTGATGGAACGCCGGAAAGTGCTTATCAGGAGGCATTGCAGAAAAAACAGGCATATGATGAGGAAGAGCAGAAGCTGAAAAAACAGCTTCATGATACGTTAGAAAAACATGCCGGGAAAATTGCAGGTGCATGTGCTGCATTAGAACATTACTGTAATAATTTTGATGTGCGTAAATTTGCGGTCTGTACAACACCGGGAAGAAAACCGGGAGAACAGACAGAATATTATATTTTATATGGCTGGATGAGTGCGGAAGATGCCGTGAAATTAGAAAAAGAGACAGTGGAAGATCCAAAGATCCATGTGATGGAGGAGGATGTGGAGGAGCATATGTCCGTCAGTCCGCCGACAAAATTAAAGAATCCGGCATTGTTTAAGCCGTTTGAAATGTTTGTGGAAATGTACGGACTCCCGGCATATCAGGAAATGGATCCGACGATATTTATTGCCCTTACTTATACGCTGATGTTCGGTATTATGTTCGGGGATGTCGGGCAGGGACTATGTCTTTTGATCGGAGGGTTTGTTTTTTATAAGATAAAACATATGAATCTTGGAGCAATCCTTTCGTTAGCAGGCATCTGGTCTACCGTATTTGGATTTATGTATGGCAGTGTGTTTGGATTTGAGGAAATACTAAAACCTGTGTGGATGCGTCCGATGGATAATATCATGACAACGCTTATGTTGGCGATCGGCTTTGGAATGTTTTTGATCCTGGTTGCGATGGTTTTAAATATCATCAATGCAGTGCGTGCAAAGGATCTGGGGCGCATTCTATTCAGTCCGAGCGGAATTGCAGGAATGATATGTTATGGCTGTGTAGTCCTTTGTATTGTATTGTACGTGATGGGCAGACCGGTTCCGGCGACTGGTATTCTTGGTGTCCTGATCGGGGTGCCGCTCATCGCAATTCTTTTGAAGGAACCGCTTACGAATCTGATCGAGCGAAAGAAGAAGTTGTTTCCGGAAGGAGAGAGCAAGGCAATGTTTTTTGTCGAATCTCTTGTGGAATTGTTTGACGTGGTATTAAGTTATGCAACAAACAGTATATCCTTTGTCCGTGTTGGCGCATTTGCGTTAAGCCATGCGGGAATGATGGGCGTAGTACTGACACTTGCCGGATATGAGAGCGGTTCGCCAAACTGGATCGTTGTGGTACTTGGAAATATTGTCGTGACAGGACTGGAAGGACTTGTCGTAGGGATTCAGGTATTAAGACTTGAATATTATGAGATGTTCAGCAGATTTTATCAGGGAACAGGAAAACCATTTGTGGCTTTTTCCGGAAAACGAAAATAGGAGGAGAAAAGATATGGCAGCAAAAATAACACTGGTGGCAATTTTAATTTTCAGTATGGTGATCCCTTTTTTGGGATACTATCTTGGACAAAAGAAAGAGAAAAGTTTTAAAGCGTCCCTTGCGGTAAATCTGGTATTGTTTTTTGGAACGGTTGTGGTGGCAGACATGCTGCTCTTTAGCGGACATATTTATGCGGCATCGGATACGGCAGCTTCTGCAGCGGAGGGCTGGAGATATATGGCAGCAGCACTGTCGACAGGACTTTCCTGTATCGGTGCAGGTGTTGCAGTTGCAAGTGCAGCTTCCGCAGCAATCGGAGCATTGAGCGAGGATTCCGGTATTATGGGTAAAGCACTCATTTTCGTTGCACTGGCAGAATCTATTGCGCTGTATGGTCTTTTGATCTCATTTTCCATTCTGGGATAAAAGAGACGGAAAGGATGGCGGATTTCCATGAGGATGTATTTGATCAGCGACAATATAGACACATATACGGGGATGCGGCTTTCCGGTGTTGAGGGAGTGGTCGTACATGAGAGAGAAGAATTAGAAGAGGCACTTACCTTTGTGACGGGACAGGCAGATATAGGCATTGTATTGCTGACAGAAAAGTTAGGCAGGGATTTTCCAGAACTGGTGAGCGATCTGAAATTAAACCGGAGAACGCCTTTGTTTGTGGAGATCCCGGACCGGCACGGAAGTGGCAGAAGCAAGAATTTTATTACGGATTATGTTAGTCAGGCGATCGGACTGAAGCTGTAAACGGGGGATGGATGCATGGAGATCAATGAAAAACTGGAAGTTTTTTATGGCGCGGCGATCGGTGCTGCAAACAGTCAGAGTGCGGCGATATTAGGCGAGCAGAAAAATATTTATCAGTCGGCGATGGAAGAACATGAACAGTCATGCCGTGCTGCACTTGAAAGCTCAAGACGTATTTTCTTAGAAAAACAGAAAAAAGAAGTAAACCGTCAGGCTGCGGAGCAGATGATGACCTGGAAAAAAGATTACCAGGCACGAAGAGAGCAGAAAACCAGAGAATTATTTGAAATAGTAACAAAGAAGCTCGCATCATACCGGCAGACAGACGGATATGAGACATTTTTACTTGCCCAGATTAAGAAGGCAGAAGAATTTGCACAGGGTGAGGAAATGATAATTTTTATCAGTCCCTCGGATCGGGAAAGGCAGACAGTGCTGCAGGAAAAGAGTGGGTGTAAGGTAGAGATTGCCGAGGATGAATTTTCCGGTGGCATACGGGCTGTCATTCCGTCAAAGAACGTTCTGATCGATGAATCGTTTGCGGAGAGAATGAGACGCGCACAGGAAACCTGCTGGATATGATATGAGTTGTCTTAGGGCAGAGACTGATTTGCAGGAATATTTCGCAGCAATAGGCTGCCTGAAAACGGATAGTAGTGAGAGGATCAGACATGGGTATAACAGGAAAGATATATGGGATTAACGGACCGGTTATCACGATACAGGGAAATCTCGGTTATAAAATGAATGAGATGGTATATGTCGGAGAGAAACATTTAGTCGGGGAAGTGATCCGGCTGACGAAAGAGAAAACGACGATTCAGGTGTATGAGGAGACTTCCGGGTTAAAGCCGGGGGAAAAAGTTATCGGTGCCGGCAGTGCCATCAGTGTAAAATTAGCTCCTGGAATCTTAAATAATATCTTTGACGGTATTGAACGTCCACTGCAGAAGATTGCAGAAAAAAGCGGGGCATTTATCCCGACAGGTGCGCAGGCGGATGCGTTGGACAGAGAGAAACTCTGGGAGACGCACATCACGGTACAGGCTGGTGATCAGGTAAAAGAAGGTTCTGTTATTGCAGAGGTACCGGAGACAAAGTCGATCGTACACCGTGTGATGCTTCCACCCGGAGTATCCGGGACGGTAACAGCTGTAAAACCGGATGGAAAATATACGATCTGTGAAGGGATCGTTACGATACAGACGGAGGATGGCGGAACAAGAGAACTTACCATGACACAGGAGTGGCCGATCCGTAAACCGCGCCCGGTATCAGACAGGTATCCGGCAGACAGACCGCTTGTGACGGGACAGCGTATCTTAGATACACTTTTTCCTATTGCAAAGGGCGGTACGGCGGCATTGCCGGGAGGATTTGGAACAGGAAAGACCATGACACAGCATCAGCTTGCAAAATGGTGTGATGCAGATATTATCATTTATATCGGCTGCGGGGAACGTGGAAACGAGATGACCAACGTTTTAGAGGAATTTGGTGAGTTAAACGATCCAAAGACCGGCAACCTTCTGATGGATCGTACCACACTGATCGCAAATACTTCCAACATGCCGGTAGCAGCACGTGAGGCAAGTATTTATACCGGCATTACACTGGCAGAATATTATCGTGATATGGGATATCATGTGGCGATCATGGCAGATTCCACATCGCGCTGGGCAGAGGCACTGCGTGAGCTTTCGGGCAGACTTGAGGAGATGCCGGCAGAGGAAGGTTTCCCGGCATATTTAGCATCAAGGCTTTCTGCATTTTACGAGCGTGCCGGATATGTGAAAAATCTAAACGGTTCGGATGGAAGTGTGACGATCATTGGAGCAGTCTCCCCACAGGGAGGCGATTTTTCGGAACCGGTCACACAGAATACCAAGCGGTTTGTCCGCTGTTTCCTTGCGCTTGATAAATCACTTGCCTATGCGAGACATTATCCTGCGATCAACTGGCTGACCAGTTATTCCGAATATATTCCGGATCTGACAGCATGGTATGAAACAAATGTCGGACCGACATTTGTACAGTGCCGGAATGAGATCTTAAATCTGCTTACCATGGAAAATCGTCTGAATGAGATCGTAAAGCTGATCGGAAGTGATGTGCTCCCGGATGACCAGAAGCTGGTGCTTGAGATCGCACGTGTGATACGGCTTGGATTCCTGCAGCAGAACGCATTCCATAAGGAAGATACCTATGTGCCGATGGAAAAACAGCTTCGCATGATGGAGATCATCCTTCATCTGTATGACCGGTGCAAAGCCTTGATCGACCGGAATATGCCGATGGCGCTTCTGCGCGAAAGTGATATATTTGAGAAGATCATATCCATTAAATATGATGTGGCAAATGACAAGTTAGAACAGCTGAATCTGTATGATGACAGAATTGAAGAATTTTATCAGCATCTGATGGCAGAAAACGCATAAAAGGCGGCTGACTACGCATAAATTGTGTTTGCGCACGAACTTAAGATGCGCTGAGGGCAGTGCAGGAATGGAGATTAGTATGGCGATTGAGTATCTGGGATTAAGTGAGATCAATGGACCGTTAGTTGCTGTGGAAGGCGTAAAAGGTGCTTTCTATGATGAGATCGTGGAATTGGTCGTGGATGGAAAACAGAAAAAATTAGGGCGCATTGTAGAGATCAATGATGATTATGCAGTCGTTCAGGTATTTGAGAGCACGGAGGAAATGTCTCTTTTAAATACGCATGCAAGGTTAACCGGCAGACCACTTTGTGTGGGATTATCAGAGGAGATCTTAGGAAGGACGTTTAACGGCTTAGGACAGCCGGTTGATGGGCTTGGGGCAGTACGTGCCGAGGTTGTACGCGACGTGAACGGTCAGCCGATGAACCCGTGCAGCAGGGAATATCCAAGAAACTATATCAGAACCGGTATCTCTGCGATCGATGGTCTTACAACACTGATCCGTGGACAGAAGCTTCCTATCTTTTCAGGTAACGGTCTGCCGCATGACGAGCTTGCAGCCCAGATCGTAGAGCAGGCAAGTTTAGGAGACGGGGAAAATGAGGATGAGCCGTTTGCAGTCGTGTTTGCGGCAATGGGCGTAAAATATGACGTGGCGGAATATTTTAAACGGCGTTTTGCAGAATGTGGTGTAAGTGATCATGTTGCAATGTTTTTAAATCTTTCCAATGATCCGGTCGCAGAGCGTCTGATCACGCCGAAGGTGGCTCTGACTGCTGCTGAATATCTTGCGTTTGAAAAAAATATGCATATTCTTGTAATACTGACGGATATGACATCGTTTGCGGAGGCAATGCGTGAGGTATCGGCACAGAAAGGTGAGATCCCAAGCCGGAAAGGATATCCTGGTTATCTCTACAGTGAATTTGCAGCTCTATATGAGAGAGCCGGAATCGTAAAAGGATCGGCCGGTTCTGTGACACAGATCCCGATTCTGACAATGCCAAATGATGATATCACGCATCCGATCCCGGATCTTACCGGTTATATCACCGAGGGTCAGATCGTACTTGAAAGATCACTTCACCAGAAAAATATTTATCCGCCGATCAATGTGCTGCCGTCTTTGTCGCGTCTGATGAAAGACGGCATTGGTGAAAAATACACGAGAGAGGATCATCAGGATCTTGCCAATCAGCTCTTTTCATCCTATGCCCGTGTGGGAGAGGCGAGAGATCTTGCAAGTGTTATCGGTGAGGATGAACTTTCCGATACCGATAAACAGTATTTAAAGTTTGGTACAGCTTTCGAAAAAGAATTTATCGGGCAGGGAAAAGATGAGAACCGTTCAATGACAGAGACACTTGATATCGGATGGAGACTGCTTCATATTCTGCCACGCGGAGAGCTAGACCGTATTGATACAAAGATCCTTGAAAAGTACTGGGACAGGGAAGAATAATTCTGTTCACCGCAAATTTTTTTACAGGGAGGGATGACGCATGGATCCGAATACGTTTCCGACGAAAGGAAACCTCATACTGGCAAAAAATGCGCTTGCATTATCCAGACAGGGATTCGATCTGATGGATAAAAAAAGAAATATCTTGATCCGGGAATTGATGGAATTAATTACGGAAGCGTCGGATATCCAGAGTCAGATCGATGAGACATTTTCCAATGCCTATCAGGCATTGCAGAAAGCCAATATTCAGATGGGAATCCATCAGGTAGAACAGATCGCAAAGGCAGTTCCGGTGGAAAATTCCATCCGTATCAAGCGCCGCAGTGTCATGGGTACGGAGATTCCAAAGGTAGAGTATGAAAAAAACAAGCAGACCCCTGCGTATTCTTTTTATCATACAAGAATGTCGTTAGATGAGGCATGTCAGCAGTTTGAAAAGGTAAAAGAGCTTACCATCCGCCTTGCAGAGGTTGAAAATTCTGCCTACCGTCTTGCATATAATATAAAAAAAACACAGAAGCGTGCAAATGCGCTATCGAATATTACGATTCCGAAATATGAAAAATTGTCGCGTGAAATACAGGAGTATCTGGAAGAAAAAGAGAGGGAAGAATTCACAAGACAGAAAGTTGTAAAGAAAAACCGGATAAAGAATGAAAAATAAAAAACATGGGTGCCAAAATCTGGATTTTGAATTTATGATTGTGCAATTTGACAGTCTTTAAGTTATGAACCAGATTTTGCACCCATATTTTTATAAGAAGCGAAATGCCTGGCGCATCAGCTCCGGTAGGTATCGGAAAACAGCTCGCGGTACCATTTCAGGGCATCAATATAGGCATCATATACGGTCTGTGTATCGAGATTTTCTAAGATCATAAGTCTTGAAACTTCAGACCAGTTGCCAGCCTCGTACTGTTTGATAAAATATAACGGTTCTGCAAAAATGCCGCTTTGCCGGATGAGTGCATCTTCAATGTCATGCGAAACCTTGACAAGGGATAGTGCTTCCTCCATTGGTTTGTCGAGGATAATATCAAGCACGGAGAAGAGTCCGGTTAAGAACAGTTCGGAAGCCTTTCCGCCAAGTTCAAATGCAGGAGCGAGATTTTCGGCAAATTTTGCACGTAACAAGGATAAACGCGTGATCTCGTTTGGCTTGTCAGAGCACAACTGATTGACAACGGCTGTGTTGATCCAGCGTTTCAACTCTTTCTGTCCGAGCATGGCAGCCGCGTGCCGGATAGAAGTAATCTCCGAGTTGACAGCCATATGATTGACCATACGAAGAAGTGAGATGACAAGCGCAGTGTCATGAGCGATAATGTCTGCTGCTTTTGTCAGGTCAAAGTCTTCTGTATTGACCAGATTCATAAGTTCAATGTAATTGATCTTTAATGGAGCTACCTTGTGTGTTCCTTTTGTGACAGGCAGTCTGTAAAAACTTCCCTCATAAAGGCAGCAGCTCTTATCCTGACGGATCGCATCGAAGGTCTCTGTATCTGTTATGTTTGAAGCACAGAGTCTGATATCCGGATAAACCTGATTAAAGTAAATACGGGCTTTACTGATATCGATCTGTTCACAGTCTAACATGACATAATCCATCAGTGTGAGCAGATCATGATAAGCCTCATAGCTTGATACAGGAAGTTTACGGATGGCAAAACGGTATCCCATCTCTTTGAGCGCTTTTACACGGTCAATATACATTGGTGTACATGGAATATTTCCTTTTAGCAGTAATACGAAAAATTCGTGTGGCAGACCGCATTGTGCAGGAATATCGGAAAAGATCGATATTTCATTGACCGGAACAAAAATCTCTTTTGCAGGGGAAAGTGTTTCAAGCCCCATATTTAAGATCAGTTCGAACCCTTCAATCTGGGCGGCACCGTCATTGCTTCCGCTTCCTAAAAGATTTGGGTGAAGCAGGAAATTCGCTTTCTGCGTATATAGAGAATATGCGCTGACTTTTATGTTTTCATCAAATAGGGGTATTAATGTAACCAGCATAGGCGTTCTCCTTATAGCATGGATTCCTGTTGGAAAAACCATACAAAACTTTAATATTTATCTATCTTTACTATACTATAAATCTGTGAAAAAAGACACATTTTTTTACAATTAATAAACAGAAAACATATTTTTTGAAAAAATATGAAAATGCTTGATATTTCAGAATGAATGTGAAAAACTAAAGAAAGAAGAACTGGATGAACGTGAAAATAAAACATGAAAGAATGGAGGGTTTTGCATGTTAAAACAATGGGAAAAACCAGAGCGTCCGTCGGATGAGAAATTAGAGGGGCGGCTTAAGGATGCACGGATGAAATTACAGGAGCAGCAGCTTAAGGTAAAAGAACACGGACTGCCGGTACTTGTGCTGGTCGAAGGCTGGGGAACCGCAGGCAAAGGTTCTCTGATCGGTCAGATCATCAAAAATATCGATCCGCGATTTTTTAAGGTAGAATCAATGTCAGCACCGACGGAGGAGGAAAAAAGAAAGCCGTTTTTGTACCGTCATTTTGTGAAGATTCCGGAAAACGGCAAGTTCAGTTTCTTAGATTCCGGCTGGATGGACGAGATCATGAAAGAAAGACTGCACGAAAAGATCAGCGATGAGGCATATGCGCACCGTATTGAGAGTGTCAAGCGGTTTGAACGTCAGCTGACAGACAACGGTTATCTTGTTGTGAAATTATTTTTGCAGATTTCCAAATCTGAGCAGGAAAAACGTATAGAGCATCTGTCGAAGGAGAAGGATACCAGATGGCGTGTCAGTAAAAATGACCGTTGGCAGAATGATCACTATGAAAAATGCTCAGATGCATTTGATTCCTATTTAAAGGAAACGAATCTGCCGTCGGCACCATGGTATATCATTGATGCAGAATCAAAAAAATGGACAGAGCTGCAGGCACTTGAGATTCTGACAGAGGGAATTGATGTGGCACTTGCCAATAATGCGATGGCAGTACCGATCTTACAGAATGTATTTTCCATGAAAAAAATGCCGTTATTATCTGAGATTCCACTGGATAAGACGATGGAAGAAGATGCGTACAAAAAAGAGCTGAAACAATTACAGCACAGATTAGGAGAACTTCATAACCGTCTGTACCGTAAAAAGGTTCCGGTTATCATTGCATACGAGGGATGGGATGCGGCAGGAAAGGGTGGCAATATTAAACGGATCACAGGCGCATTGGACCCAAGAGGCTATGAAGTACATCCGATCGCAAGTCCGGAGCCGCACGAGAAAGCGAGACATTATCTCTGGCGTTTCTGGACAAGGCTGCCAAAGACAGGGCATATTGCGATCTTTGACCGTACCTGGTATGGCAGAGTCATGGTAGAACGCCTTGAGGGATTCTGCAGTGAAAATGACTGGAAACGTGCTTACAACGAGATCAATGAGTTTGAAAAAGAGCTGCACGACTGGGGCGCTGTCATTATCAAGTTCTGGGTGCAGATCGATAAGGATACGCAGTTGGAACGTTTCAATGAGCGGCAGAATACACCGCAGAAGCAGTGGAAAATCACAGATGAGGACTGGCGCAACCGTGAAAAATGGGATCAGTATGAAGATGCGGTCAATGAAATGATCCAGAAAACAAGTACCACGTATGCGCCGTGGCATATTTTAGAGTCGGTAGACAAGCGGTATGCAAGGATCAAGGCACTTAAGATCGTGATCGAAGAGTTGGAAAAGGCACTTGGAAAGTGATAAATAAAATATGGTTATGTACTTTTCTTTTTGAAACAAAAGCATTATAATAGGAAGAAATACAACAGACACAACAGATTGTTTAGAAATGGAGATTTGCATGCCATATATATTACTAGCAGGGATTGTATTTGGTTCTGATTTGTGGATCAAGCACCATATGGATAAAAAATATGCCAGATATGTGGTGCATCCGAGGCGGCGGAATAAGATTCTGATCGAAAAATATTATAACCGCGGGGCTGCACTTAATTTCCTGGCAAAAAAGCCCCGTGTAATGCGCACGCTGCATACGGTGATCATGTTTTTTGTCGGAGTTTTATATTATTTCCTGCTTCGTATGCCGGGGCACCGTCTGAGCAAGACAGGTGCATCTTTACTTGTCGGTGGAGGGCTAAATAATCTGCTGGACCGTTATACCAGAGGGTATGTGGTTGATTATGTGAAGTTTAATTTTGGACCGAAGTGGCTGCGTGGGATCATATTTAATATCTCAGATTTCTGTATTTTTATCGGTGCATTTTTATCGGTTGTGGGAAGTGAGGTCTCATCATGACGCAGCAGACTTACCGGAAGATGATGGGGTACTTTTTACAGGATAAAAAAAAAATCTGCCGGATCGTCTGGGCAAACAGGATTTTTACAGGGATCGTTTTTTTCAGTTATCCGCTTTATCTGCTGTATTTGTTTTTTTTAGGAGATACTTTCCTGCTGCAGGCGGTACTGGTACCGGCGGTTTCATTTGTGGTAGTGTCGGTGTCACGTAAGATTATCAATGAACCGCGACCTTATGAAAAATACGGCATTCCGCCGGTGTTAGACAAGGATACCAGTGGAAAATCGTTTCCGAGCCGTCATGTGTTTTCTGTATTTGTGATTGCTGTTACGGTATTTGTAAAGAATCCGGTGGCAGGTTGTATACTTGCAGTGACAGGGATTCTGATCGCAGTGATCCGGGTAATCGGGGGTGTTCATACGGTACTCGATGTCGCAGCAGGCGCAGCAGTGGGGATTGTAAGCGGTGTACTTGGATATTATCTGCTTCCGTATTAGCGATAGTAAACGAATATTACCATATATTTTTGGAAAAATAAAAACAACGAACTGTAAATGAAAATTTTTTGGATTTGCAGAAATGGAGAAGAAGATGGACACGATGATGAATAGTTTTTCAAGAGAACAGATGGAATATATCGTGGAATTGTTTAATCCGTGTATGGACGATTATCTGTATGTGTTTGATCTGCAGAAAGATTTTTATAAGATCTCAAAACATGCGACAGATCGTTTCCTTTTACCGGGAGAAACTTTTGACAATGCAGCAAAAGAGCATCATACATTTGTGTACACAGAGGATCAGCCGCGTCTGGATGAAGAGTTTAACCGTATTATGAAAGGGGAGATTGTTTTTCATAATATGCATTACCGGTGGTTAGACCGTGAGGGGCATCCGGTCTGGATCAACTGCAGGGGGCGTGTGTTAAATGACGCTGACGGAAGACCACATTTTCTGGTTGGATGTATCAATGAGATCGGTCAGAAACAAAAGGCAGACAATGTCAGCGGACTGCTTGGTGAATCGAGCCTTTCGGCTTATGTGGAGCAGTTTGGGGACGGACTGCCGGATGGATTTTTCCTTCGTATTGGCATTGATGATTTTCGGGATATCAATGGTGACTTCGGAATGGAGTATGGCGATTATATCTTAAAAAGTACGGCAGATTGTATCAGCGCTAATATCAAACCGGGGCAGAAGCTGTACCGTGTATTAGCAGATGAGTTCATGGTTGTTGATTTTTCCGGTGGTGATATGGAAGCAGCAACGGAACTCTATAAAGCAATCCGGAAGAGTCTTGACGTATTTATTGAGGAAAATGGATATAAATCTGTATTTACCATATCTGCGGGGGCTGTCGATACAGCAAAGACATCCGGAACATACAAAAATATCATGAAATTGTCCGAGTATGCCCTTAACACTGCCAAAGATCTGGGAAAGAACCGCTGTTATATATTTATGAAGGAAGATTATGACGGTTTTCTACGGAAGAAACAGATCACACGCCAGCTTCATCATGCAGTAAATCATGGATTTGAGGGATTTGAGACTTATTATCAGCCAATCGTGGACACAAAGACACGCCGGCTGGTCGGTGCAGAGGCACTGATGCGTTTTTCCATGCCGGAAAAAATTCAGGCGGGAGAGTCTGAAAAAGAAGTGGTATGTGTAAAGGAAGATGAAAACGGGGCAAAAGATACAGTCCGCTGGGAGCGTATCTCTCCGGTAGAATTTATTCCGCTGCTGGAGGAAACCGGTCTGATCATTCCGGCAGGAAAATGGATGCTTCATCAGGCAATCTCAACCTGCAGCAGATGGCAGAAATATATTCCTGATTTCAGGATCAATATCAATCTGTCCTATGTGCAGGTCATGAAAAGCCGTGTCCTGACAGAGATATTGACAGCACTGCGTCTTTACGGACTTGAACCGTCCGCAGTAGGAATTGAGCTGACAGAAAGTGGTTATCTGGATTCTAATACACATTTCAAAAAACTGTGGGATGGATTAAAGAAAAACGGTGTACTTGTAATTTTAGATGATTTTGGAACAGGATATTCCAATCTTCACTGTCTTGGTGATCTAAGACCGAATTATATCAAGATCGACCGTTCCTTTACATTAAAAGCATTAAATAACCAGTACGAACACGATCTGATGACACAGATCATCACGATGACGCACAAACTTGGGCTGACGCTCTGTGTTGAGGGAATTGAGACAGAGAGTGAGTTTAAAAAGATATCAGAGTTAGATCCGGATTATATCCAGGGATTCTTATTCGGCAGACCACAGCCGGCAGAAGAGTTCTATGAGAATCTGATTGGGCCGGCGGTGGCTGCTGCTCATCTTACTGCGTGATCGGACATGACAGGATCTTAGGCGCAAAGCCTGACAGTGGATGTCAGGCTTATGAATGAACCGTATCCGGCGTCTGCCGCCTGCGGTATTCGCGGGGGGTCTGTCCGAAGCGTTTCTTAAAAATACGGTTAAAATAAGAAAGATTTTCAAAACCGACTTCCGATGCGATCGCAAGGATTGAAGAGTCGGAGGAGATCAAAAGTCTTGATGCCATGGTGAGCCTGTATTCGTTGAGATAATCGACGAAAGAGGTTCCCATGGTATTTTTAAAATATTTCATAAAATGGGACTGGCTTAAGTCCACTTCGTTTGCGATATCTTCGATCGTGATCCTTTCCATATAATTGTTTTCTACATATTTTAGGATCAGCTTCATTTTTTCTAAAGACTTGCTGCGGTCTTTGCCGGAAAGTTCTTTTGTGCTGCACTTATGAAACAAAGTATAAAACAGCAGAAAAAGCTGCCCTTTGATAAAAAGCTGATAACCGGACGGATAAGTTTTGCATATCTCATCATTTGCATCGATACAGGTAGAAATCTCCCCATAATGCGGACTGTCCGGTGTATACAAAAGCGGCAGGGAGACATTGCCGGAGATCAGCGGAACTAAAAAATCCGTATTACAGGTATCCGTTTTCTTGGAGATCAGCATGTTTGGGTGAAAAATGATATTTTCGTACTCCATGGATTCAGACTCAAACTGCCCGATCGAGTGAAGCTGTCCCGGAAGGATCAGGGCAATGTCTCCTGCAGTTACCGTGTGCTGGGCGAAATCGACCGTGATCGTGCCTTTTCCTTTTTTTATATAGATAATTTCCATCTCATCGTGCCAGTGCATCGGCACATACCCGAAATCTAACGGAATTGAGCAGAGATATGTGATATAAGGAAATAAAGGATCGCCATGTGAAATTTTTTCCTGATAGTTTTCATATTCTAAAATATTCATGATGATAGGATTGTACCACTTTTTGAGTCAATATTACAAGAAAAAAGTGAGTATGGAAACTATAATAACATCATAAACAATGATTTTGCGAAAAAAAGCGAAATCAGGACAACAGGAACAAGCATAAACATTAAAATTGGGGAACATAATGAAAACAGCGCAGGGGCGCTGGAATGGAGGAAAAAATGAAATTACAGGAAATCGTATCAAACAGATGTGGCAAAGAAATTTCACAGTGCACAAATGAGGAACTTTACTATGCACTGCTTGAGATGACAAAAGGAATGGCTAAGGAAAAAGAAAGCAATCAGGGAAAACGTAAATTATATTACATTTCCGCTGAGTTCCTGATCGGTAAATTATTATCCAACAACCTGATCAACCTTGGTATTTACGAGGATGTGAAAAAACTTTTAGCAGATAACGGCAAGAGCCTTGCAGAGATCGAGGAGGTTGAGCCGGAGCCGTCATTAGGAAACGGCGGACTTGGACGTCTTGCAGCATGCTTCCTTGATTCTATCGCAAGCCTTGGTTTAAACGGTGACGGTGTTGGTTTAAATTACCATTACGGATTGTTCAAACAGGTTTTCAAAAACAACCTGCAGAATGAGACACCAAACCCATGGATTGAAAAAGAAAGCTGGCTGACAAAAACAGACGTTACTTACCCGATTCAGTTTGGCGGTTTTACGTTACAGTCCAGATTATATGATATCGATGTGATCGGTTATGAGAACCGTACCACAAAACTTCATCTGTTCGATGTTGAGACAGTGGATGAGAGTTTGGTTGGAGACGGCATCGATTTTGACAAAGAGGATATTGCAAAGAATTTAACATTATTCTTATATCCGGATGATTCCGATGATAAGGGAAGAATCCTTCGTGTTTACCAGCAGTATTTCATGGTCAGCAACGCAGCACGTCTGATCATCGATGAGACACTTGCAAGAGGCGGAGATCTTCACAAATTAAATGAATATGCAGTGATCCAGATCAACGATACACACCCAAGTATGGTAATTCCTGAGATGATCCGTCTGTTGATGGAGCGTGGAATCTTAATGGATGAAGCAATCGATATCGTATCTAAGACCTGTGCTTACACAAACCACACCATTTTAGCAGAAGCACTTGAAAAATGGCCGATCCATTTCTTAGAGAAAGCTGTTCCACAGTTACTGCCGATCATTTATGAGTTAAACAGCCGTGTGACAAAGAAATATGATGACAAATCCGTAGCAATCATTGATGATGAGAAACGTGTTCATATGGCACATATGGATATTCATTACGGATACAGTGTTAACGGTGTTGCTTACCTGCACACAGAGATCTTAAAGAATACAGAGTTAAATAACTTCTACAAGATTTATCCGGAGAAGTTCAATAATAAGACAAACGGTATCACATTCCGCCGCTGGTTATTACACTGCGATCCGGAGATGACCGAATTTATCACATCCTTAATCGGACCTGGATTTAAGAAAAACGCAGAAGAGTTAGAGAAACTCGGCGCATATGTAAATGACGAAGAAGTATTAAAGAAACTTCTTGCAGTAAAAGGTAGAAGAAAGACAGAGTTAAAGAATTATCTTGCAAAAACACAGGGGATCGAATTAGATGATAACTCTATCTACGATATCCAGATCAAGAGATTACATGAGTACAAGAGACAGCAGATGAATGCTCTTTATGTGATCCACAAATATTTCGAGATCAAAGCAGGAAAGAAACCGGCTCGTCCGATCACTGTTATTTTCGGTGCAAAAGCAGCTCCGGCATATATCATTGCAAAGGACATCATTCATCTGATCCTCTGCTTACAGGAACTGATCGCAAATGATCCGGAAGTCGCACCATACTTAAAAGTAGTGATGGTAGAAAACTACAACGTAACATTAGCTGAGAAACTGATCCCGGCAGCAGATATCCATGAGCAGATCTCTTTAGCTTCCAAAGAGGCAAGTGGAACATCCAACATGAAATTCATGTTAAACGGTGCCGTTGCAATCGGAACCATGGATGGAGCAAACGTTGAAATGCATCAGTTCGTTGGTGATGACAACATTTATATCTTCGGTGAGTCTTCTGAGGAAGTTATCAGACACTACGAGAAAGCTGATTATGTATCCAGAAGCTACTACGAGAACGATGCAAACATCAAACGTGCGATCGATTTCATCGTAAGCGATCAGATGAAAGCAGTCGGATGTGCAGAGAACTTAGAGCGCCTTTACAACGAGCTGTTAAACAAAGACTGGTTCATGACTCTTCCGGATTTCGAGGAGTACGTTGCAACCAAAGAGCGTATCTACGCAGATTATGAAGACCGTATGGCATGGGCTAAGAAGATGCTTGTCAACATCAGCAAGGCAGGATTCTTCTCATCAGACCGTACCATTGCACAGTACAATGAGGATATCTGGCATTTGTAAAATGCCATGCATCTCGTAAAATGCCATGCATCTTGTAAAATCTTGTAAGCGATTATGTGGCTTGCAGAGCAGCAGTTAATTCACAATATTTAAATTACAAATTCTTCCTAATTGGGAACCGCAAAACTTAGAATGGTTTTGTGGTTCCTTTTTTGCTTTATAGAACGCGTTATCTGATAAATATTGGTTTGCGGGTGACATGAGTTTCCTCGTGTAGGGTGGTTCTGGGGGGTTACGATTGGCAAATTGCATCAAGCCGGGACTGTTTTGTTCCGTTGTACGAAAATAAGGCAAGTCTAAGTCAGCCTGATTTAATGTTTCTCGGAGTGACGTGTGCGTCTTAAACGCCCCGTCCGGGGGCATTAAGACTTGTGCTGCCGTCCGTGGCAGCACAACACTGTGTTACGAACAGGCAGACTAAGATTGCCTAATTTTCTCCCAAGGTCACAAAACGAATCCCGGCTTGATGCGATTTGCCAGCTATTAAGTTGTGAACCACCCTTCGCTGGAAAACTCATTTTACAACCTTGGGGGCGTAAATTTTTAGTGTTTTGTGTCTGAATCTGATTAAAAAAAGATTTCCAAATAACTATATTCAATGGTTTATTATTTGTTTGACAACACTGGCAAAAACCTCGATATATACCACTATGCCCATATTTATTGCCATACACATTTGAAGAATATTTTGTGTTATTGGTCTGACAATTTACGAAACAATTCATGTAGTACAATGTAGCAGATGGAAATTTTGGAAAGTCATCAGGCTAAATATTAATGATACAGCATATTAGGATTTTAAGCATATTTTCATTCGTGCGAATATCAAAAATCCACACCTACGCCCCCAATTTTGAGATGAACCGCCCACCCAAATGGGGTTCATAATCTGGAGGCTGGCATCTTGCGCAAAGCCGGAGCTGATTTTGTGACTTTGGGAGAAAATTAGAAAATCTATCTCAATCTGATAATGGTCAGATTGAGATTGTGTGTCTGTAGATACACAGTGATGTTCTGCCACGGATGGCAGAACAAGGCTTCACGAGCCACGGATGGCTCGTTGAACGCTGGTCACGTCACTCCGAGAAAATCTAACTCAGACACACTTAGACTTTTCTTATTTTCGTACAATGGAACCAAAATTAACTCCGGCTTTGCGCAAGATGCCACTCACAGACCTGCGACACACCATTGGGACGGGCGATTTATTTCATAAACAAATCAGCATTTAACCGGATAGCAGAGTTCCTTTTATTTTGTGATTGAATAATGCGGCTTCTTGTAGTATACTATAAAAATAGTTCTGACAACTCAGTAATTCTATGCCACATCAGCAGCAAGTTTCACAAAACAAAAATATGTAGGAATGGCTTGAAGATGTTTTTGTATATTTAATGATCCAAAGTATTTCCGGGATAAGGTCGACAGTGAAGGGGATGCAGTATTTATTCTTACAAACAAATATGTAAGATCAAAAAATGAGAAAAAACTTGACATATATATAGACAGACTATATACTTTAGATATATAGATAGACTATATAACAAGGAGGAAAATCCTCTCATCGTCAAGGGACTCGGATTTTGCTTCGCAAAACAAGGAGGAAAATCCTCTGCTCGCCAAAGGGCTCGCATTTTCCTTCGGAAAACAAGGAGGATTTTATGTTAAACAAATCATTGATTCAGGGTAGTCTTTCCATGCTGATCTTACGGCTTTTAGACGAGAAAGACATGTATGGTTACGAAATGATCGAAACATTAAGGAAAAGATCGGAAAATGTATTTGAATTAAAAGCGGGATCGCTTTATCCGCTTTTGCATGCCTTAGAGGCAAACAATCTTGTTACGGTCTATGAGGATGATGCAAGTGGGAAAATGCGCAAATATTATCACATTACCGGGGAAGGAAAGCGTATTTTAAAAGAGAAAAAAGACGAATGGAATACGTATGCCGCAGCAGTTACAAATGTATTGTCATGTAAAGCCATGGAAATGTGTATTTGAAAAAATGAAATGGCATCAGGCAGTGAAATATGTAAAAAATGCAGGGATGAAAAAAGCAAACATGGCAGAAAGAGCCGGGAGGGAATACATTGACAGATTACAAAGAATATATGAAGACTCTGGAAGAACAGATTCAAAATAAGCGTGCCAGAGCGCTTGTGTCAGAAGAAATAAACGGGCATATAGAAGAACAGGCACAAGGTTATGAGGAAGAAGGAATGAGCAGGGAAGATGCAAAAAGAGAGGCAGTGCGGCAGATGGGAGATCCGGTGGAAACAGGATGTGCATTAAACCGTATCCACAGACCGGCATTTCCATGGAAACTTTTTGTGCTGGCGGTTCTTTTAACGGCGGCATCTATACTCATGTCAGTTGTTATTTCCGGAAAAACAGAAGGTGGGGCATCACAGGCAGAACAGCTTAGATCATTACTTGTGATAAATGGTGTCAGCTTTGCAATGATCTTTCTGGTGATGTATGTCGATTATACATGGCTGTTTTTACATATCCGTGCGGTTGCTGTCTGTTATCTGATCTGCCTGTGTCTGGTATGGTCAGGTGGTGTTATTGGAAATTATCAGACCGCACTTTTAGCGTGTTACAGTATGCAGGTATTACTGCCGGTTATTTTTGCAGGAGTCATTTACCAGTATCGTGGGAAAGAATTTGCTGGTATCCTGAAAGCAGTGGGATGGATCTTTGTACCATTTCTGGTATTGCTTCTTATGGCAACACCGATGAGTACAGCGGCGGTTTTGGAAAATGCAGTGGTCTGTCTGTTCTTGCTTGTGGCAGCGGTACTTCGTGGGATATTTGGAAATAAGAAGAAACGGTATATGGTAAAACTGACAGGTCTTGCGTTCGGGCTTTTGGGAGCAGGAGTGCTTTTGTATCATCATTTTTTCACAAATGGTTATGTGAAGGCAAGACTTGAACATATGGGGCAATTTGGTTTCCAAAACAGAATGATAAAGAGTGCGGCTGCAGAATACAGCCTGTTTGGAAACAGGACGCTGCTGATGCAGGGGCATGCACAGGACGGCGAATATTTACTTGGAAATATCTTCAGTTATTTTGGAATCATAGCAGGTGTGCTGGTTATAGCAGCCTTTGTGTGGTTTTTACTTCAGGCATTCAGACAGTCACTGATGCAGAGCAACCGGATGGGATTTTTGCTCGGAATGGCATGCAGTATTGCATTGATCGTGCGTGTGCTGGTCATTTATGTTGCAATGAATTTTGGATATGCCGTGATCTATACGGTGGCAGTTCCGTTTTTTTCCACAAATCTGATGATGGCAGTAGTCAATGGAATTTATGTCGGGTTGTTATTTTGTGTGCTGCGGAATAAAATGATATTAAAAGAACCGTGCATTGAAAGAAAAAATACGGCGGTTTTATAAGCCTGACAGGTTTACAGGGGCAGATTTGCAGAAAGGATTCATCGGATATGAATTATATAGACATGCATTGTGATACGCTTGCAAAAGCAGTGGAACAGAAAAAAGAGACGGCAAAAAAACTGGAACATACGATGGTGGATGCAGAAAGGCTGCACCGGTGTGGCACAAAAGCACAGTTTTTTGCCATGTTTTTACAGCAGAAAAAAGAAGAAAACTGGAGTGATCCGGGACATGATCCAGACGACTGCCGGTCAGAAAAGAGAAAGATAAGTCTTTGGTATAACGGGGCAGAGATCGAAAAGCAGATGCAGGATATGTATGCAGTATATCAGAATACGATGGAAAATTGTGCAGATATCATTGCGCCGGCATGCACCTATGAGGATCTGCAGCGCAACTGGCAGCAGAAAAAAGTATCAGCCTTTCTGACGGTGGAAAACGGATGCGTTGTGGATGGAAAAATGGAGCGCTTAGAGCAGCTTTATCAGATGGGAGTACGGCTTATCACGCTGACCTGGAATGATGATAACTGTTTCGGACATCCGCATGCGAAAGATGCAGGAAGGATGCAGCTTGGACTGATGCCGTTTGGGAAGGAAGCTGTCACATATATGACAGAACGTGGAATCCTTGTGGATGTTTCCCATTTATCGGATGGCGGATTTTATGATGTGGCAGAGCTTGTGAAGGGACCGTTTGTGGCATCGCATTCAAACTGCAGGGAACTCGCTCCTGCAACGAGAAATCTGACGGATGATATGATACGGATATTGGCAGAGCATGGCGGTGTATGTGGACTTAATTTTTATCCACCGTTTTTAAATACAGATCCTGTGGATAAAGTAAGCAGGATCGAAAGAATGTGTGAACATGTGAAACATCTGGTCAATGTTGGCGGGATTGAATGTGTGGGCATTGGTACGGATTTTGACGGGATTGAGGGAAATCTTGAGATTGCTGACTGCATGGAGATGGAAAAATTATTTGATGCACTGCAGAAAAAAGGATTTTGTGAGGATGACATAGAAAGAATCGCGTACAAAAATGTGGAACGTGTGATCCGTGAAGTGATGTAAAAACTATTATTGTGAAAAAGAGCAGCCAGGTACCAATATAATGGAATGAAAATATAAAGACCGGAATACCCATAAAAATTGGATATGGATATTCCGGTTCTTTCTATCTGCTGCATGCTCAAAGCAGCAGGCGGTATATTTATTACCGGTTCATCTCAGAATGATAACCTGTATTTTTGTGTTCTGCGATAATGCTGTCGATCTCTTCAAGGTCGGTCGTTATCATATCACCGATGACACTGTGCTTGATGGCTGCCATGGCATTGCCGTATTCTAAGGCTTTACGGCAGTCCTTATGTTTTAAGTAGCCATAGAGGGCACCGGAAACATAGGCATCACCGCTTCCGATACGGTCGACTACGTCGATATTGTTGTAGGGTTCCTCGCGGTAGTAGGCATCATCTTTCGCAGAATAAATAATGGAAGTAAAGTTATGCTTCTTTGGCGTGATGACGGTGCGCTCTGTGGATGCAACCACGGAGATCGGGTACTGCTCGCAGAAAGACTTCTGGATTTCCTCGATCGAGCCTGTTTTGCCAAAGGTCAGGCGGGCGGTATCTTCAGAACAGAAAAAGATATCTACAAAGGGAAGAATCTGTTCGATGCAGGCTCTTGCCTCCTCACCAGTCCAGAGATTGGCACGGTAGTTGACATCAAAAGAGATCAAAGTGCCCTGCTCTTTGAATTTGCGGATACACTCGATGGCAAACTTCTGTGCTTTGCCGCCAAGACCTAAAGTGATACCGCTGGTGTGAAACAGGCGTGTGTTATAAAACATGGTTTCCGGTACATCTTTAATATCGATGTTGTTGATGGAAGAATGTTTTCTGTCATAGACAACACGCGGTTTACGTGGATAGGAACCATATTCGTAATAATAGACACCGATACGGCTGTCGTCTGCTGTATCGGAGATCAGGTAATTTTCACTGACACGGGATGCGTTCATCTGGTTTTTGATGAATGCGGCGAGCAGGTTATTTGGAATCTTAGAGATCATTGCCGTCTTTAAGCCAAGCTGTCCGATCTCGGAGGCAATATTTAACTCGGCACCTCCTAAATGCTTCATTAAAGTATCGCCCTGTGCGAGACGTCCGTTGATCGGAGTGGAAAGACGAAGCAGAATCTCTCCTAATGTGATGACATCATATTTACGGTCCATGGAAAAACCTCCTTAAAAAATATATCATAACAGTTTCAAAATATGAAACCAAGTTCTACAATATGAACCAATACATATGCATTATATAACATATCTCAAAAATAAAAAAGAGAAAGTTGCAAATATTTCACAACTTTTTTGGATAAAAATAACAGAACCTATAAAAATTGCATTAAAGTAAAAACATGTTTGACATTCTATTTTTCAGTGCTATAATAAAAATATAAATTATGAAACAGCGTTTCACAATGTGAAACATTTTATTTTAGGAGGATTTAAATCATGGCAAAGAAAGTCGTTACATTTGGTGAGATCATGCTTCGTCTGGCACCAGAAGGATATTATCGTTTCGTACAGGCTACATCCTACGGCGCAACATACGGCGGAGGAGAGGCTAACGTTGCAGTTTCCTTAGCAAACTATGGTATGGATGCAAGCTTTGTTACAAAGCTTCCGGCACATGAGATCGGACAGGCTGGTGTGAATGCTTTAAGACAGTATGGTGTTGACACATCTGATATCGTTCGTGGTGGTGACCGTGTTGGTATCTACTTCTTAGAGAAAGGCGCAAGCCAGAGACCATCTAAAGTTGTTTATGACCGTGCAGGTTCTTCCATTGCAACAGCTACAACAGCTGATTTTGACTGGGATAAGATTTTTGACGGTGCAGACTGGTTCCACTTTACAGGAATCACACCGGCACTTGGCGATAATGTTGCAGCAATCTGCTTAGAGGCATGTAAAGCTGCAAAAGCAAAAGGAATCACTGTAAGCTGTGATTTAAATTACCGTAATAAATTATGGTCCAAAGAAAAAGCAGGCCAGGTTATGGGCGAGCTTTGCAAATATGTAGATGTATGTATCTCCAATGAGGAAGATGCAAACGACGTATTCGGTATCAAGTCTGAGGGTACAGAGGTAACTGCAGGCGAGTTAAATAAAGAAGGATACAAAGAGGTTGCACAGAAATTAACAGACCGTTTCGGTTTCAAGAAAGTTGCGATCACATTAAGAACATCTATCTCTGCAAACGACAACCGCTGGGCAGCAATGCTCTATGAGGATGGACAGAGCTACTTCTCCAAAGAGTACTTAATGCACATCGTTGACCGTGTTGGTGGAGGAGATTCCTTCGGTGGCGGATTAATCTACGCTTGTTTAAATGATTATGATCCACAGGCTACCATTGAGTTCGCAGTAGCAGCAAGCTGTCTGAAACATTCCGTAGAAGGTGACTTCAACATGGTAAGCGTTGATGAAGTTAAGAAATTAGCTGGCGGAGATGCTTCCGGACGTGTTCAGAGATAATAAGATTACGACAAAATCATTTTGTTAATTCCTTTCCCTAATTTAATATAATTGTCTGCCATGTGCAGATAGTGTACAGTCTTTTTACCCATTTGGACTGTACGAACAAGACGGACTGCCGTTTCATGAGAATATCATGAGACGGCAGTTTTTTTGATTCATAAGATATTACGTCCTATGAATCAAAAAGCCCTCCGGGCGGGATGCGCATCTCGCGGAGAAGAAGTTAGCTGTAAACAGCACCGCTCGAGCGAAAAAGAGTCGCAAGCGACTCTTTATTTTGTGATAATTTTATTTCTTATGGAAAAACTATTAGAAATACGGAGGATTATCATATGAAACGATCAGAAATGTATGAGGAATATTTAAAACAAAGTGAACTGTCAGAACATACCAGACAGGTATATCTGAGGGAGGCAGAAAAATTTATCCGGTATTTAAATGGAAAGGAAGTTACAAAAGAAAGGACACTGCTATATAAACAGAAATTGCAGGATGAGAATCTGGCACCTGCAACGATAAATCTTTACGTGATTGCGGTAAACAGGTATTTAAGATATTTAGAGTGTGAACAGGCATCCATAAAGACGTTGAAAGTGCAAAAAAAGAACAGCGTGGAAAATGTCATTAACCGGAAAGAATATCAGGAATTGTTAGATTATGCCAAAAGCAGTGGCAGAAAAAATATTACTATATCAAAAACGGGCGGCATAAAATTTTGTGCCGCCCGTTTTATGTAAAATATGACTAATAAAGTATAGTATCATGTGCTATAGTTTTCACAAAAATAAACGTTGAACGCTTATTTTGCTGACTTTTTGGAAAAAATAATGATATAGTTAAATAGTGGTATGATATAAAAAATATCAGGTATGAAATACCAGGTAAATATAAGATAGAAAAAATACCTGTAGATGATCATTTAAATTTGAAACCAGGGAAAGGAGAATCAAAAGAATGTTTGAAATCGGAGAATATGTTGTGTGTGGCGCAAAAGGTGTCTGTCAGATCAAAGATATTACCCATATCGATATTTCGGGAGCGGACCAGGAACGTTTGTATTATGTTTTAGCACCGGTCGGGGATTCGAATGGGACTGTCTATGTACCTACGGACAGCGAGAAAATTGTAATGCGTAGGACGATTTCAAAGGAAGAGGCAGAAAAGCTGATTGAGGAAATGCCCCGGATAGAACTTTTGTGGGTGCCTGATGATAAACAACGCGAGGCAAAATATAAAGAAGCACTCCAGACATGTGATTATCATGCATGGGTCAGCATTGTAAAGACATTGTATAAGCGTAAAAAAGAGCGGATCGCGCAGGGCAAAAAAGTGACTGCGGTAGATGAACGTTATATGAAAGTGGCAGAGAATGAACTGTATGGAGAGCTTTCTCTGACGCTCGGTGTACCGCGGGAGAAAATGGAAGATTATATTAAAGAACGGCTTTCATGAAAGAAAACTGCCCATCAAATGCTGGTTTGTGGTTGTGATGTGAGTTCCCCGGCGAAGGGTGGATTTACAGTTTTGTGAGTGGCAAATTGCATCAAGCCGGGACTGTTTTGTTTCCGTTGTCCGAAAATAAGTCAATCTAAGGCTGCCTGGTATAGGTTGTGGCGGAGTGACGTGTGCGTCTTAAACGCCCCGTCCGGGGGCATTAAGACTTTGTGCTGCCGTCCGTGGCAGCACAACACTGTGTTACGGACAGGCAGACTAAGATTGCCTAATTTTCTCCCAAAGTCACAAAACAGGTCTCGGCTTGATGCGATTTGCCAGCCGCAAGGTTGTGAACCACCCTTCGCCGGAAAACTCATTTTACAACCTTGGAAGTGCGTAAATTTTTAGTGTTTTGTGTCTGAATCTGATTAAAAAATATTTCCAAATAACTAGATTCAATAATTTATTATTTGTTTGATAACACTGGTAAAAACATCGATATATACCACTATGCCCATATTTATTGCCATACACATTTGAAAAAATATTCTGCGTTATTAATCTGGCAATTTACGAAAAATTTCATATAATACAATGCAGCAGCTGAAAATTTTGGAAAGTCATCAGGCTAAATATTAATGATACAGCATATAAGGATTTTAAGCATATTTTCATTCGTGCGAATATCAAAAATCCACACCTACGCCCCCCAATTTTGAGATGAACCACCCGCCCAAATGGTGTTCACAACCTGAAGGCTGGCATCTTGCGCAAAGCCGGAGCTAATTTTGTGACTTTGTGAGAAAATTAGAAAATCTTAGTGTGTCTGTAGATACACAGTGATGTTCTGCCACGGATGGCAGAACAAGGCTTCACGAGCCACGGATGGCTCGTTGAACGCCGGTCACGTCACTCCGAGAAAATCTAACTCAGACACACTTAGACTTTTCTTATTTTCGGACAACGGAACCAAAATTACTCCGGCTTTGCGCAAGATGCCGCTCACAGACCTACAACACACCATTTCGACGGGCGATTTATTTCATAAACAAACCATCATTTGTCAGAAAAGCTGTCAGATCGTCGTGTTCACGCCGTTGACGGCAGCATGCTCGTCCTCATCCATTGGAATAACAAGGCATTTTTGACCGTCGATAACCTGAGAGTGGATTTGATCGACTTTTTCCGGCTTGACGCGCAGAATGACATCATAGGTTTTGACTGCCGGGACATCGTCCTCATCAGATTCTCCGACTGGAAGGGCACGTGTTTCTTCTAACTGTTGTTTCAGATTTTCAACCTGTTGTACCAGTTCTAATTTTTCTTTACGTTTTGCATTTGCTTCTACCAGTTTTGGATCTACCAGGTGTTCTGCAACAGGGACTTCTTCACCAAATACATTTTCATAAGTCTGCTCGATCACGGCAGCCTGTTCTTCCGTGACACCGCTCTCGGCGAGAACAGATGAGATCGTGCTTTTTGTAACAGGAACCGGTTCCGGTTCTGGTTCATCTTCTAAAGCGACCGGGATCAGGTCATTTAAGTTGTCCTGGATATCCATGAAAATGGCATCGCTTTCGTCATCATCTTCCCCGATGACTTCTTTTACAATGCTCTGGAACGTAAGTTTCTGTTCGGTAGCTGTAAATTTAGAGCCACAGCCAAGACCGGATTCCATAAATTCGGAGTGCGGTGTCTTGGTGTCTCTGGTGTAAAACATGACAGAGTGGATATCAGTGCTCCGGTCGGTAAAAGCAGGGAAAACAAATCCGGTGTCCGGAGCTCCAACGACCCAGTCGCGGATACGCGGTCCGATGCGGTTTTCATCCTCACGGTAGCCAAGTCCCGGTTTGGTCAGGTTGACCGGGCAGATCGCGCAGAGCAGATACTCGTAAACTTCCTCGGACTCGTCTAATTTATTATTATCAGAAGTTTTTGTCATAACGTCGTAGGCATCGTGGAATACAAGGATCAGATAGTTTCCGACATAGTCGTAGCTGTCAATGACAAGATCATAAAATGCATCCATCAGATCATCATTTTTTAAGGCACTCTCGCGCAGTCCCATCAAAAACTGCTGCCTGCCGCCGGCGGCTTCCTCCGCAGTCGGAAATTCCAGCTCTAAAAGGTTATTTCCGATTGTACCCGACATTACTTTTTTGGCAATCTCTAAGTATTTATAAAATTCCTCATCTTCCAGATTTAAAAATGTCTCCCCGAAAGAAGTTACCTTATTGTGGTCGGCATCCACATAACAGCCGCACAGTCTTGTAAAAGTGCAGGCATCCTTTTTAAAACGCCGTTTTAATTCTAAAATATCTTTTTTGTTCATAAATCTATATCTCCGTTTCTGAGGGGATGCCATACGAAAGATAGCGCAGGCTGTTTCATGTCCCCGTAATCTGCAAGAAATATTATAACGATATTTTAAAACCGGTGCAAGGGGTTATGATTTCCCGTCACGGACAACGGCGTGCTCCATTAACCAGTCACACCATACTGCGTAGTATTTTCCGAGGGGATGCGCATTATCATTGCTGTACTGTGTGCCGAGATTGCCGTTTGCATCGTCAAAAAGTTCATTGATGTCCAGATAATAAATGGTCCGGTGATCGGCTAATGTCGAAATTTTTTGATTAAAGGCGTTGATATTGGCATTATTGAATGTTTTATCCGAGTCTGAGCGCTGTGCAGTCACATGAAGATTTGCTTCCACATAAATGATTGCATCCGGCTGCATGGTTTGCAGAAAATTTACAAACGACGCATATTTTTCAAATGTCTGTGTGACATCGTAGCCAAGTTCATTAATGCCGAGCATCAGATATATTTTATGATAGGTATGGCTGGCTAAAAGATCAGAGATACTGACCTTTCCGATGCCGTCCACCATAATTTTTTTATTTTCCAGATCATAGATACTGAGACCCGAATCACAATAAAAGGTGGCATTGCCCAACGTACCATATTCTTTTAATCCGACGGTGCGGGAATCACCGATCATTAAAGCGTCATCGAAATAATCTGCATCAACAGTGGTCATTTCTGTCATCGGAACTTCTGTGTCCGGGATATCCTGCCGGTCTGTATTGTCAGATGGCGCACCGGAAGTGTCCGATGGTGTCGTGGTGTCCTGTTTTTGTGCGGCGGAGACAGAAGACACGGACAAGGACGTATTTTTGGCTGCATTTATGTTTAACGTTACATATAAGTAAATGAGTGGAATCAAAAGGCAGCTTATCAAAAAGAAAAAATAAAACAATATGGCAGATATTTTTTTTCGCATAGTGTTCCTTCGTTAAAATCTGAAATATAAAAATGGGTCATTAGAGCCAACGTAAATACAGTAAACAGAAGACCAGAAAATTGCCAGATAGACAAAAATTTCTGGCACAGAGCCCCTGATTTTTTTTAAAAGGCGGACCGGAAGCCTTGTAGAAAAAAGGAAGCCGGCAGGGATGATAAAGCGGAAATCATTTAAATTTTTCCAGAAATCATTCACATAAATAATGGCATCATCGGCGGAAAAAAATGGAAATAATTTCCGGATGTAGACTTCGATACTGCCGGGATCACTGATTCCAAAAAGCATCCACGACAATGGGATCAGAACTGCCATATAAAGATGTCCGGCCAGCGCGTATCGGTCCGTCAATTTTTTTAACAGCAGTTTTTCTGTCAATACAATGACAAACAGGGAAAATCCCCACAGAATAAAATGAAATTCTGTGCCATGCCAGATTCCGGTAAGTATCCACACGACAAGCAGGTTGCGGATCCATTTGCATGTACCTGTGCGGTTGCCGCCAAGTGGAATATAGATGTAGGTCTGAAACCATTGTCCAAGTGTAATATGCCAGCGCCGCCAGAATTCTGTCATGCTTGTGGAGAGATAGGGGTGCATAAAGTTTATGGGAAGATTAAAACCAAGCATTCTGCCCAGACCTGCTGCCATCAGGGAATAACCATAAAAATCAAAGTAAATCTGGAAAGAATATGCATAGATTCCAAGCCATGCAAGCGGTGTGGAGATACTTTCATATCCGATCGTGCCAACATTTGCCCACAGACTGCCAAACTGATTCGCCAGAATCGCTTTTAAGCCAAGTCCCCGGATAAAAAGTTTCATACCCTCCGCAAGATTTTCGGGCAGAAAGCGTCTTGCGCTGTGAAGCTGCCTGCGCAGCATCTCATACGGGGTAATTGGTCCGGAAATTAATTTTGGGAACATGCTGATGTAAGTACCGAATGTCACAAAATCCCGTTCCGGTAAAATACGTCCGTAATAGATATCAAAAAGATATGCAGTCAGCTGGAACGTATAAAAACTGATTCCGAGCGGCAGAGATAAATGTCTGGAATATTTAAACAAAAACAACCATAAAAAATCGAAAAAAATAACTTTTGTCAAAAAGAGTTTCTTTTTTCTTGAATTGTGTATCTGATAAAGGCAGATTCCAAACACATAATTGAGATAGGTCAGAACCATTAATAGAAACAGTGCATATGGCTGTTTGATCACCCCGATTGCATAAAACAATACGCTCCCTGCAAAGAGCGTATTGTTTCTGAAAGCAGCAGGTGTGACATAATAGGCAAACAGAAATAATGGCAAAAAAATAAAAATAAAGTTGAGACTGCTGAATACCATGCCAGAATCCTTTACTACATAGACATTTCTTATTTTAAAATATCGGCGATCGCATCGTGTGGGATCGTAAATTCTACAACACCCATAGACATTGGACCGACATCGCCCTCGTTGAAGCTGATGACGAGATTTCCGTCAGCATTAACATAGAAGGAAGTATCATCGTTAATGGAGGTAAAGTTCCATTCAGGAACTTCTGTATCATCCAGCCAGTAGGAGACATTTTCGTCGGCATCCATCTGCCCTCGCATCTGTGATTTGATGTTTTCGCTGATCGGGGTGATATAGTCAGATCCCTCTTTAAAAAGATCTTTTAACGCAAGGCGTTCCCCGGTCTTTAAATCAATCGTGTAATAATAATCCATCTCATAACCGCTGCCGGCAGCCTGATAACACATCAGTTTTAAGGTAAAATAGTCGTCAGTTGTGTTGATGACCTCATGTTTGATCATGACATCCTGATAACCTTCGTTGTTCATATTCTGTTTGAACTCTGCGATCAGGCTGTCACTGATCTTTTCAATCTCTGCATTGATCTCATCGGTTGATTTCTTTAAATTTTCCCCAACCGGGTCTTCCGTTGTATTTTCAGTGGAAGCGACAGTTTCCGGTACTAGTTTTGGAACATTGACATCGGCGTTGTTTTTGTCACTGCTGTACTGGTAATCGCGGAATGTGACGACCTCGATCAGATTTCCAAGCAGCGGGATCTGTTCCATCGCATAGGCGACACTCGGTGAAGTATTTGGCAGGATGACAAACGCTGCGATCGCTGCAGCAGCGCCAACCCAGATTCTTGTGATAATGGTTTTATTGTGTTTGTTCTTCTTCTCGGCTTTCGCCTGATTCATTTTTTCTTTCATTTTTATGACCTCCTTTTCAGGCATTTGCGAGGTGTCATAGGATTTTTTTAATTCATAAAAATCATTTGTGTTCATTCGGTTACCTCCATTTTCAGTTTTAACTTCTGCATACTGCGGTACAGACGGCTTTTTATGGTATTGACATTTTCATTTAAGACGCGGGCGATATCTTCGATTTTTAAGTCCTCGAAATACCGAAGTTCCACGATCGCCTTATCCTCCGGGGACAAAGAATCAAGCGCAGTTCTAAGATCTAAGTCCTGATACTGGTCCGGTTTTCCCTCTGCGATCAGTGAATCCTCGTAAGAAATGGTATCCGGCCGCTTTAAATGATGAAAAATCTCATTTAACATGATGCGGTAAATCCAGGTCGCCGCATATTCCGGCTGCCTTAGGGAAGCACTGTTTTTGATCGCCAGATAGGCTCCGTTTTGTACAATGTCACTGGCATCGTCGGGATTATGTACATAGCTGTATGCAAGATGATAGTAGCGGTTGTAATTTTCAAGCAGTAATCGTTCAATGAGTTCGTCATTGGATTCTGCAGTAAGTTTTTTTTCTTTTCCGGAAAAGAATTTCAAGATCAGATCCTCCTTTGCAAATATTTGATTCTTTCGAATCATCTGACTATTAGATACAGCATAGTCATAAAAAGTTTCAAATACAATGCAAAATATCAAAAAGGTATGGTATAATGTGCGTAAGCATTGAGCAGTGCCAACGAAGTGAACAATAAAAAATGACTGCTTGCAGGCACTTTTTTATTGTTTGCTTCGTTGATAGGGCGAAAGCCCGTCAGTCCGGAAAATCTCTGATTTTTCGGACGTGCACTGCGGACAGGAGTGCAGCCAAATGATAAAAAATGACTGCTTGCAGGCACTTTTTAAGAAATAATGGAGACACACAACAATGGACATAAGATTAGCAACAATAAATGATATAGATGCGATCACGGAAATGGAGAGACAGTGCTTTCCACCGGAAGAAGCAGCAGAAAAAGACTCTTTTGAGAAAAGACTGACCGTATTTCCGAATCATTTCTGGTTACTGGAGGACTCTGGAAAAATAGTGAGCATGATCAATGGAATGACGACCAATATTCCGATTTTGCGGGATGAGATGTTTGAGGATGCCACGATGCACATGGAAGATGGGCAGTGGCAGATGATCTTTGGAGTGGCAACGCTGCCGGCATATCAGAAGATGGGATGTGCGTCAAAGCTCATGGAGCATGTGGTTGAGGACGTGAAAGCACAGGGACGCAAAGGAATTGTTTTGACATGTAAAGAAAGTCTTATTCCATTTTATGAGAAATTTGGTTATATTAATGAAGGAAAGTCCATGTCAAAACATGGGGGAGCCGTGTGGTATGATATGCGGCTGGTGTTTGAAGAATTATAGAGAAAAGGAATTAATATAGAGATGAAGAAACACAGATTGCCGTATATGGTTGCAGGGGCAGTGCTGTTTGCTGCACTTTTTACCGGATGCACCAATGAGCGTTTAGAGGACGAACTGGATTTCCGCAAGATCGGGATCAACAGTATGCAGTCCGGTGACTATGAGGGGGCAGTTGCAGCTTTTAACAGTGCACTTTCCCAGTGTGTAGGTAAGATCACAGATACCGAGTTAGATATCTGTTACTACAAGGCAGCGGCACAGTATGCCGGAGGAGATATTGAGGGAGCACTTGCAACTTACCAGGCGATGATCGATTATGATGGGAAGAATGGAAATGCCTATTACCTGCATGGATGTCTGAGTTTAAAACAGCAGGATACAGATACAGCAAAAAAAGATTTTGCAAATGCAGTGAAATATAACCCGGATGATTATGAATTGTATGTTGGGATTTATGAGAACCTTGCCGCTAATAATATGACTGACGAAGGGGAAGAGTATTTAAACAGGGCTTTTGATATCAAAGGCAATTCTGCAGAAAATCTGACCTGGCGAGGCAGGATTTATTATCTTCTTGGTCAGTATGCAAATGCAGTTAAAGAGTTAGAAGAAGCAGTGAAAAAAGACAGTGCCAAGGCAAATCTCTATCTTGCACAGGTCTATGAAGCTGAGGAAGATTCTGCGAATGCAGAGAAGTATTATCAGGCATATGTGGACAGTGGTACGGCTGATTCGGTTGCAATGAATGCACTTGCCGAGATCCAGATGGGAAAAGGCAACTATGAGGCAGCTTTAGAGGATATCAGACAGGGACTTGCGATGGATAATGTTACGAACCAGCAGGAACTTCTGTCAAATCAGATCATTGCTTATGAATATAGTGGAGATTTTACATCCGCATGGGATGTTGTCCAACAGTATGTTTCGCTTTATCCGGATGATGAGGCGGCACAGAGAGAATATATTTTCTTAAAGAACCGTCAGAGTACGGATGAGAGCAGTAACACAGAATCTACAGAGGAAAGTGCTGCAGGAGATAGTTCCACAGCAGATAGCCCAGCAGAGAATGTCACAGGAGATAGTTCCACAGGAGATAGTTCCACAGCAGATGGCTCAGCAGAAAATGCCACAGGAGATAGTTCCGCAGAGGATAGTTCTTCACAGGATACGGGAAGTCAGAATTAAAAACAGCAAGGGAGGAACAAATGCCAGAACCCATTAAAATAGAAGAGGTAAAAGAACGCGTCATCTTAGTAGGTGTCAGTGAACAGGAGGGAGACGATGCGGAGGATTCTGTTGCAGAGTTAGCAGAACTCGTTAAGACTGCCGGAGCGGTTACCGTTGGAACTCTGATCCAGAAACGCGAACTGATCCATCCGGGCACCTATGTCGGAACCGGAAAAGTTCAGGAGATCGCAGACATGATCGCAGAGCTGGGGGCAACAGGTATTGTCTGTGATGATGAGCTGTCACCGGCACAGCTTAAAAACTTAGAGCAGATGTTAGACACGAAGGTCATGGACCGGACACTTATTATTCTTGATATTTTTGCGGCGCGGGCGACAACAAGTGAAGGAAAGATCCAGGTTGAGTTAGCGCAGTTAAAATACAGACTCAGCCGTCTGACCGGACTTGGCAGGTCAATGTCAAGGCTTGGTGGTGGTATCGGTACAAGAGGACCGGGTGAGAAAAAGTTAGAGATGGACAGGCGTCTTATCAAAGACCGCATCGCCCAGTTGAACCGCGAATTAAAAGAAGTGCGTAAACACCGCGAAATCACGCGTGCCCAGAGAGAAAAGAAACAGATACCTGTGGCTGCGATTGTCGGATACACCAATGCAGGAAAGTCAACACTGTTAAATCACTTAACAGGCGCGGGCGTGTTAGAGGAAGATAAGCTGTTTGCTACTTTAGATCCGACAACTCGTGTCTTAGAGCTGCCGGGCAGACAGGAAATACTTCTGACAGATACGGTTGGTTTTATCAGGAAGCTGCCACATCATCTGATCGAAGCGTTTAAGAGTACTTTAGAGGAAGCAAAATATGCGGACTATATTCTGCATGTGGTGGATGCCTCCAATCCACAGCGCGATAAGCAGATGCATATCGTGTATGACACACTTTACCAGCTCGATATCAAAGAAAAAACGATCATAACGCTGTTTAACAAACAGGATCAGGTAACAGACGGGGAACCGTTACGTGATTTTAAGGCGGATCATACATTAGCGATCTCTGCGAAAGAGGAAACCGGTTTAGAGGAGTTAAAAGAACTTTTCTGTACGCTGCTGCGGGATAATAAAATATTAGTGGAGCGCACGATCGCTTATCAGGATGCGGGAATTTTACAGCAGATCAGAAAGAGTGGAGAACTTTTAGAGGAAGAGTACCGACCGGAGGGCATTTTTATCCGCGCCTATGTCACGCCGGAAATCTATGGCAGTTTATAGAGGCTTTGTGTTTACGAAGATTTTTGCATATGGTACACTGATATAAAATTTGACAGAATACAGACAAAATTTTGCACAGAAGCGATGAAAGCGTGCTTCGGAATGGAGAAATTATGACAATATTAATTCAAAATGGACAGGTGATCAATCCTGCCACAGGGATGAATGAAGTTGCAGATGTATTGGTGGAAGATGGTGTTGTTTCTAAGATTGCAAAAGGGATCAAAGAGAAAGCAGACCGGAAGATCAATGCAAAGGGATGTTTTGTCATGCCGGGATTTATTGACATGCATGTGCATCTGCGTGATCCGGGATTTGAGGAAAAGGAAACGATCGAAACAGGCTGCCGCGCAGCAGCACACGGTGGATATACAACGATTCTTGCAATGCCGAACACCAAACCGGTTGTTGACAATCCGGATGTTGTAAATTATGTGCATAATAAGGCAAAAACGGTCGGACTTGTAAATGTATTACAGGTGGGTGCCGTGACAAAGAACCAGGAAGGAAAAGAACTTGCGGATATTGAGGGAATGGTAAAGGCTGGAATCCCTGCAATCAGTGAGGACGGAAAATCCGTCATGAATGCCCAGTTATACCGCGAGGCGATGGAAAAAGCTGCAAAATTGGGCATTGTGGTACTTGCACATTGTGAGGATAAAAATCTTGTCAATGGCGGTGTCATGAATGAGGATGAGCATGCAAGAGAGCTTGGATTAAAGGGAATCACCAATTCCGTAGAAGATATCATTGTTGCAAGAGATATCATGCTAAGCCACGACACCGGGGCAAAACTTCATTTATGTCATTGCTCGACGGAAGATTCCGTCATGATGGTCGATCTTGCAAAGCAGAAGAATGTAAAAGTTACCGCTGAAGTATGCCCGCATCATTTTACACTGACTTCTGATGATATCCGCAAGATCGCACCGGAAATGGATGTGGAAAAGAATGTGATTGCTGCGGATGCGGATGCAGATACTAATTTTAAGATGAACCCGCCGCTTCGTACTAAAAAAGACGTGGAGGCACTAAGAGTGGGACTTCGTGACAATATTATGGATGTGATTTCTACCGATCATGCACCGCATACATTTGCAGATAAAAATACCTCCATGAAGAATGCGCCGTTTGGAATCGTCGGACTTGAAACCGCAGCATGCTTAACCTATACAGAACTGGTACTTGGCGGTTATCTGACACCGATGCAGATGGCAGAAAAAATGAGCTACAATCCGGCAAAGATCGTTGGAATCGATAAGGGTGATATTGCACCGGGAAAGACAGCAGATATTGTGATCTTTGATCCAAATGAGACTTATAAGATTGATAAAAATAAATTTGCCAGCAAAGGAAGAAATACACCGTTTGACGGCAGAACCGTGACTGGAAAAGTAAAAATGACGATCGTTGGCGGTCACATTGTATATGAAGAATAAGAAAAGCGGTTAATAAAAGGAGAAAATTCATGCAGACAAAGGGTACAAAATTTGAGGAAACTGCGATCATCATCAGGCAGGAAGAGATCGCGGATGACATTTACAGCATGTGGCTTCGCACAGAGAATATCGCAGCACATGCAAAGGCAGGACAGTTTGTCTCTGTTTACTGTAATGAGGGAAGCAGACTGCTTCCAAGACCGATCAGTATCTGTGAGATCGACAGAAAAGACGGCGCCATCCGTCTGGTATACCGTGTGGCAGGAAAGGGAACCGCAGAATTTTCCGGTATGCGCACCGGTATGCAGTTAAAAGTGGTAGGACCGCTTGGAAATGGATTCCCACAGAAAAACAAAAAGGCATTTCTGATCGGTGGAGGAATCGGAATCCCGCCAATGTTAGAACTCGCAAAAGAGTTAGACTGCGAGAAAAAGATCGTGCTTGGATTCAGGGATGAACTGTTTTTATTAGAGGATTTCCGGAATCGCGGACAGATCTATATTGCAACGGAGGATGGCAGTGCCGGAACGGAAGGAAATGTCCTGGATGCGATCCGTGAGAATGGATTAGACGCAGATATCATCTATGCCTGTGGACCGACACCGATGCTTCGTGCGATCAAAGAATACGCGGCAGAGCAGAATATCGAATGCTGGATTTCCATGGAAGAGCGTATGGCATGTGGAATCGGTGCCTGCCTTGCCTGTGTGTGCAAGTCAAAAGAAAAAGATGCACACAGTAATGTGAAAAATAAGAGAATCTGTAAAGAGGGACCGGTATTTCTTGCACAGGAGGTAGAATTCTGATGAACATGAAAGTTGATTTATGTGGAGTGACATTAAATAATCCAGTCATGACTGCGTCCGGAACGTTTGGCGCCGGAGAAGAATATTCTGAGTTCGTGGATTTGAACCGTCTTGGCGCTGTTGTGACAAAAGGTGTTGCAAATGTGCCATGGGAGGGAAATCCGACACCACGTGTGGCAGAAGTGTATGGCGGTATGTTAAATGCGATCGGACTTCAGAATCCGGGTATCGATCTTTTTATCGAGCGTGATATTCCGTTTTTAAAAAAATATGATACCAGAATTGTTGTCAATGTATGTGGACACACAACTGCGGAATATGTTGAAGTTGTAGACAGACTTGCCGATCAGCCGGTCGATCTGTTAGAGATCAATATTTCCTGTCCGAATGTAAAAGAGGGGGGTATCGCATTTGGACAGAATCCGAAAATGGTGGAGGATATTACAAGAGAGATCAAGGCACATGCAAAGCAGCCGGTCATCATGAAACTTTCTCCGAATGTAACAGATATCACTGAGATGGCACGTGCGGCAGAGGCTGGCGGTGCAGATGGTTTATCTTTGATCAATACATTGACAGGTATGAAGATTGATATCCACAGACGTACATTTGCATTAGCGAACAGAACAGGCGGTATGTCGGGTCCTGCAGTGCATCCGGTTGCAGTCCGCATGGTATACCAGACTGCGCAGGCAGTGAATATCCCGATCGTTGGTATGGGAGGCATCATGAATGCGGATGATGCGATTGAGATGATCCTTGCAGGTGCAACAGCAGTGTCTGTTGGAACGGCAAACTTTACCAATCCGCAGGTCACTATGGAGGTCGTAGATGGAATCCGTGATTATATGGAGCGCTATCAGGTAAAAGATATCAAAGAACTTATCGGCGCAGTACATGACCGGTAAACAGTGAGGGAATATAAGTTATGAAAATGTTAAAGAAAGTTATCTGTATCTGTCTCGTGGCCATTATGGCAGCAGGACTTTTACCGGTGGGACAGACAACAGTTATGGCGGCTGGAAAACCGGTACAGTTAGTATCCTGTAAAGTAAATTCAGTTGGAAGCAAGGTAACGGTAAAAGCAAAAGTTGCCAGAATACAGAAAGGAATGGGAAAAAAACTTTACCTGTTTTCGGTAGATGCCAATGTGAAAGAAAATGCAAAACTTGCCGGAAAACCGGTGGCTTCCGCTAACTTTAAAAAAGGTACTGTCACATTTTCTGTAAAATATAAGAGCAGCATGCTTTGCCAGAAATTTGTGGCTGCATACAAAAAAGGAAAAAAATATATAGCAGTCAGTGGTGCACAGTATATTACAAATCCGGAGGCACTGGCATCCTACACCGGTACCGGTGTTAAGACAACGTCTAAAAAAGGACTGCAGCCGGACTGGGCAGATCACACGTCGGTAAAGAAACTCCGTACGCAGCATGTTGTCTTAAACTGGTCAATCGAAGAAATTTTAAATAAAGACTGCGGAAACAAAGAAGTATATAAATACCGCGGGAAAAAATACACATTTGACAGGGATCGTGTAAACTGGCTGCAGGATCAGGTCAGACAGTATATTGACGATGGATCCAAAGTATATGTGATCCTGCTTCTTGGCAAAGACGCAAAAGGCCAGGCGGGCAAAATGAGTTATGGCGGTGGAAAAATATTTTCTTCCATTAAGACAACATCAGCAGCAGGATGCCGTACCTGGGAAGCATTTATGAGTTACATGGCAGAAAAGTTTGGAAATGAACAGCATTTGGTGTCCGGATGGATCTTAGGAAATGAGGTTGACAGCCCTTATGACTGGAACTATGCGGGCGGAAAAAGTTTAAGTGCGTATATGGATGATTATGCGCGGGCATTCCGCATTGCATATAATGCCACAAAGAGTGTCAGCAGCCATTCAAAGGTATATATCAGCCTTGATTATAACTGGAATCAGGATGTCGATGGAGGCGGGAACAGCTTTTTCTCGACGAAGAATACACTGGACACATTTTATTCGAAACTGAAAGCGCAGGGTAAGATCTGTCCAAACATTGCATATCATGCATATTCACAGGGTCTTGTGGAGCCAAAATTCTGGGATGACTCTTTAGCAGGCAGTGGAGTGGATTCTACGATCATCACTATGAAAAACATTTCTGTTCTTACAGAATATGTGAAAAAGAAGATCGGAAAAGATGCGACGATTATGCTCGCAGAGCAGGCGTTCAATTCGACACAGGGAGAAGAGCTGCAGGCAGCAACATATGCGTATGCTTACTATATCAGCGAAGGCAATAAGATGATCGAATCCTTTATCTATGCGAGAGATACCGAACCGCAGTCGGATGTGGATCAGGGCTTTTACTGGGGACTTCGCGATAGCAATGGCAGAGAGCGTAAAATATATAATACATTTAAAGTGATCGATTCAAAGGAGTCTTTGGATAAGACGAAGAATCTTCTCTCCTATACAGACTTAAGTTCATGGACACAGATTCCTGGAATTAAAAAGTCTACTTTTAAAAATAACCGTTCCATCAAAAACAAATGGCCGCTAGTACAGTCAACCAGCCTGTATGTGTGTCTTGCGGATGATAACTGGCAGAGAGAGACAACTTATGTCTACGACGGAAAGAAACATAAACCTGCAGTAACGGTAAAACGTAATTATACCGGAAAGATGGTTCCAAAAAAGAATTATTCCGTAAAATATCTGACAGACTGCAGGAGTATCGGAGTGCATCGTATTCAGATTAAATTAAAAGGTGATTTCCGCGGAACGATCATCCGGGAGTTTACGATCGCACCGCAGAATGCAATGCTGAATGATCTGGTGATGACGTCAAATTCTGCTACGGTAAGCTGGAATGTACCAAAGAAGACTAAAGAGCAGATTACCGGTTATATGATCCAGTATACGGATGGAGAAGGTGGTTTTTATTCGACACCGGAAAAAGATATCCATCTGATCAAGATCAAAAACAGCAATAAATTAAAATATACGATCAAGGGACTTACCAAGGGCAAACGCTATTTTGTAAGAATAACGACCTATAAAACAGTTATGGCAGATGGCAAACCAAAAGATATCATTGCCGGATGGGGATATGATGATATCAAATATGATTATGCCACAGATCCGGTCGTGCCGGAACCGGATACAGAAGAGGATACCTTAGAATAAGCGATTGAGGTAATGTGAAATACGATGCCGGAATTAAGATTTATAATAGCAGACAGACTCCCGGAGCGGGAACTGGATTATTTAAAACAGAATATCAGACCGGAGTCGGATCTGAAACTGGTGGTAACAGGGAAAGAAAATGCCAGTCTTATGACAGAGCTTTCGCTGTTTCCACCGGAAGAGTGTGTGCTCATCTCTACAGATGGGCACATTATTTCTAATATGGATAAAAAAGGAATGGCGGCGTTAGGATTCATCGGCACGGATAAATCAGAAGATGTCAGTGATGATGGTGCGGAGAAAAGGCCATGCAGTATGACACAGAATGAGACAGCAGACTATGGAATGCAGGATGCTGTCATGTTAGTGGAAGGACTTGAGGAAGTAGATGAAACCTTTCTGATCCGTGCATTTAAACGCAAACATGGAATGCCGTGGACGATCATTACGACAGAACGCTGTATTGTGCGGGAGATCACACTGGATGATTTAGACGGCCTGTTTGCACTGTATGCCGGGGAGGGAATGACGGAATATTTAGACCCGCTGTATGAATACGAAAAGGAAAAAGAGTATCAGCGGTCGTATATTAACTATATGTACCGCCTTTATGGGTACGGCATGTGGGTCGTGATCGAAAAGGCGACGGGAAAGCTGATCGGGCGTGTCGGTATTGAAAATCGTGAGGCATGTGACGGAGAGCCGGAACTTGGATATATGATCGACGTATCGTATCAGAGAAAAGGATATGCAACAGAGGTCTGTCTTGCTGTGATCGGTTACGCATGGAATTTTCTTGAATTCGATAAATTAAACTGTCTGATCCAGAAAGGAAATAAAGCATCGGAATGTCTGGCAGAAAAACTGGGATTTATGTTCCGGGAGGAAATGGATCTGGACGGAAAATGCATGAAACGCTATACCATAAGCAAAAGCGGGGCATGATATCATCAATAAACGTTGCATTTTCCATAAAAATAAAATATAATATAAACTACTAAAAAAGGGATAAAGTGGGTGAGGCACATGGCGGATTTTTCATCAGAATCACTGGATCTGCAAAAAAAAGTAAAAGAAGAGGACGATAACATCAAGCCGATGAAAGAGTTTGAGAGTCCGGAAAAACTATATGACGAACTGATCGCCAGCGTGCGAAAGTATCATCCATCGACAGATATATCGCTGATCGAGAAAGCATATCATGTTGCGAGGGATGCACATGAGGGACAGGCAAGAAAGTCCGGCGAGCCATATATCATCCATCCATTGTGTGTTGCGATTATTTTAGCGGAGTTAGAGCTGGATAAGGAGACGATCGTTGCAGGACTTTTACATGATGTTGTGGAAGATACTGTTATGACGGATGAACAGATTGCACAGGAGTTTGGAGATGAGGTTGCTCTTCTGGTAGATGGTGTTACCAAATTAGGACAGCTCTCTTATGATGCGGATAAAGTGGAGGTTCAGGCAGAGAATCTTCGTAAGATGTTCCTTGCAATGGCAAAGGATATCCGTGTTATCCTGATCAAGCTTGCGGATCGTCTTCACAATATGCGTACGCTCAAATACATGACACCTGAGAAGCAGAAGGAAAAAGCGCGTGAAACGATGGATATTTACGCACCAATCGCACAGCGTCTTGGTATTTCCAAGATCAAGATCGAGCTGGACGATCTCTCACTCAAGTATTTAGAGCCGGATGCCTATTATGATCTGGTACATCAGATCGCACAGCGCAAGAGTGTCAGGGACGAATATGTACAGAAACTGGTGGAAGAAGTGCGTCAGCACATCAAAGATGCAGGAATTCCTGCACAGGTTGACGGACGTGCAAAACATTTCTTCAGTATCTATAAAAAAATGGTAAATCAGCATAAGACTTTAGATCAGATCTATGATCTGTTTGCTATCCGGATCATCGTTGATTCTGTCAAGGACTGTTATGCGGCACTCGGTGTGATACATGAGATGTATAAGCCGATTCCGGGACGTTTTAAAGATTATATCGCGATGCCGAAGCCAAACATGTATCAGTCACTCCATACGACTCTGATCGGACCGACCGGTCAGCCGTTTGAGATACAGATCCGTACCTTTGAGATGCATCGTACGGCTGAATATGGTATCGCTGCCCATTGGAAGTACAAAGAGGCAAGTAACAATGGCGGTGTGTCACAGCCAATGACCGTTACCGAAGAGGAAAAGCTGAGCTGGCTCCGTCAGATCTTAGAGTGGCAGCGCGACATGTCAGATAATAAAGAGTTCATGAGCCTGCTAAAGAGCGATCTTGACCTGTTTTCCGATACGGTATTCTGTTTTACACCGACCGGAGATGTCAAGAATCTTCCGACTGGTTCCACGCCGATCGACTTTGCTTACAGTATTCATTCCGCGGTCGGCAATAAGATGATCGGTGCAAAAGTCAACGGAAAACTGGTTCCAATCGACTACATCATCCAGAACGGTGACCGTGTGGAAGTAATCACTTCCCAGAATTCAAAGGGACCGAGCCGTGACTGGTTAAATATTGTAAAAAGCACCCAGGCGAAAAATAAGATCAATCAGTGGTTCCGCAGTGAGTTAAAAGAAGAAAATATTACACACGGCAAGGAACTTTTGATCGCATCGGCAAAATCCAAGGGAATCAATTTCCCGGATATCAATAAGCCGGAATATCAGGAGAAAATTTTAAGAAAATATGGTTTCCATGACTGGAATTCCTGCCTTGCAACGATCGGACATGGTGGTTTAAAAGAAGGTCAGATCGTAAACCGCATGTATGAGGAATACAAAAAAGACCATCTTGCGTGTATCACGGATGATGAAGTGCTTGAGACCATTGCCGAGAATAAAGATAAGGTCGTACAGAAACATTCCAAGAGCGGTATCATTGTAAAAGGACTTTATGATGTGGCAGTGCATTTTTCAAAGTGCTGCAGTCCGGTACCGGGAGACGAGATCGTTGGATTTGTAACCAGAGGCCGAGGTGTTTCCATCCATAGAACAGACTGTATCAATATCATCAATCTGTCGGATATGGAACGTGAGCGTCTGATCGATGCGGAGTGGCAGCATGACGAGGAGTCCGGAAACAGTGGATTATATCGTGCAGAAATCAAGATTTACGGCAATAACCGCACAGGTCTTCTTGTGGATATCACCAAGGTATTTACTGAACGCGAGATCGATATTGATTCAATTCATTCGAAGACGAGCAAGCAGGGAGTTGCAACGATCGATGTTTCTTTCAGCACAAAAGGCAGAGAGGAACTGACAAGCGTTGTGGAGCGGCTGCGCCAGATTGAAAGTATCATTGATATAGAGAGAACGACAGGTTAAAACACAGATTTTATTTTGTCAGACTGAAATGGACAAAAACTATAAAATATATATGACAGGCAGAGCCTGTTATAACTTAGTAAACTGGTTGTCAGAAGGTTGTGGAATAGGTGAGCCGCATCCAGAGAGACAGCCAGTTTTTATGTCAGAAATGAAAGGAGAAATTATGGCACCACTGAAAGTAGAACAATATGTAGTTGGTCCGGTACAGACGAACTGTTATTTTGCGGTCAATGATGACACGAAAGAAGTTTTGATTATTGATCCGGGGGCAAGTGCTGATAAACTTGCAGAAAAGATACGGCAGGAAAATCTGACTCCTGTGGCAATCCTGCTGACACATGGACATTTTGACCATGCGGGTGGAGCAGAGGAACTTGCAAAGCATTTTGATATTAAAATATATGCTGAAGAACATGAGAAAGAGACATTAGATACACCGTCTCTTAACTTAAGTGGCTGGGAAGGCGTACAGAAAACTTACCATGCGGATATTTTCCTGAAAGATGAGCAGGAGATCGACCTTGCCGGTTTTCATATCCGTGTATTCCATACACCGGGACATACGGTGGGTGGCTGCTGCTATTATTTCCCGTATCAGAATGTAGTTTTTTCCGGGGACACCCTCTTTTGCACATCGGTGGGACGCACCGATTTTCCAAAGGGCAGTGCAGCACAGATCATCCGCTCCATTAAGGAGAAACTTCTGCCGCTTCCGGATGAAACGACCGTGTACACCGGACACAATGATATTACAACGATTGGGACAGAGCGGATGTATAATCCGTATCTGTAAGTGAGAGGTTTTGGGATGATAGAAGTTTTATTAAATAAACCGGAATTTGAATATGATATTCATTCTCTGATCAAGGCATTTTTCCCGGAACAGTATGTGGGTGTGTCGGCAGAAAAAAAAGAATATGATGAAAAAATCGATATCCGCATGCAGGTAAACTACGGGGAAGATACGATTCAGATCACATGGCAGGAGATCGTGCATGCAAATGAGGATGCGCAGGCAAATGAAAAACCGGGTCAGGAAGAAGTAAAAGAGATACCGGGTGAGACAATTCAGGTAGATTTTTCGGATCGCGTGCGGACGAAAAATCAGCTGAAGCAGATGCTGTACCGTATGCTCTGTGATTATACGAAACGAACACTTCCATGGGGAAACCTGACCGGAATCCGTCCAACGAAGATTCCTATGAAATTGCTGGAGGAAGGAAAAAGCCGGGAGGAGATCTACCGGTATATGAAGGATACCTATTTTGCTTCCGATGAGAAGATTGAACTTGCAACCGATATTGCAGAACGAGAAAATGCGATCTTAAAGAAAATTGATTATGACAACGGATACAGTCTTTATATCGGAATCCCGTTCTGTCCGACGACCTGCCTGTACTGCTCGTTTACATCATATCCGCTTGTAAGCTGGAAGAACCGTGTGGATGCTTATTTAGATGCACTGGAAAAAGAGATTGATTATACGGCGGCAAAGTTTTATCACAAGCATTTAAATTCCATTTATATCGGTGGCGGAACGCCGACAACATTAGAGCCTTATCAGTTAGACCGTCTGATCCGTAAAATTAAATGTAGTTTTGATTTGTCAGACTGCCTTGAGTTTACCGTGGAAGCCGGCAGACCGGACAGCATCACAAGAGAAAAATTAGAGGTGCTGCGCAAATGGGGAATCACACGAATTTCCATCAATCCGCAGACCATGCAGCAGAGAACGCTCGACCTGATCGGAAGGCGCCATTCGGTAGAACAGACTGTGGAAAGTTTTAAGATCGCAAGAGAACTTGGATTTGATGATATTAATATGGATCTCATTATGGGACTGCCGGAAGAATCTTTAGAGGACGTACGCGATACATTAGAGCAGATCATGCAGTTAAAACCGGACAATCTGACTGTTCACTCTCTGGCACTAAAACGCGCGGCGCGCTTAAATATGTTCAAGGAAGACTATAAAGATTATAAGATGGTCAACACGCAGGAACATATGGACCTGACCGCTTCCTATGCGAAGAAGATGGACCTGTTCCCTTATTATCTGTACCGCCAGAAGGGAATGGCGGGAAACCTTGAGAATGTCGGTTATGCGAAAGAAGGAAAAGCGGGAGTTTATAATATTCTGATCATGGAAGAGAAACAGACCATCGTAGCTTGCGGAGCCGGAGCTTCCACAAAACGTGTCTGGACAGAACCAAATCCGGATGGCACACATCGGATCGAAAGATGCGAGAATGTCAAGGATGTCGGGCAGTATATCGAGAGAATTGATGAGATGATTGAGCGGAAGCAGAAACTTTTTGCAGAAGAATAAAAGGGTTTTTCTTCCTGAAATAGTACATCAAATGAGGGTTAGTACATCAAAAGTACATCAAAAAAATACCCAATAATACTGAATAACCTATGAGATGTATTGAAACAACCTAATAACTGTGCCTTAAAGGACGAATTCATTTTAGAAGATGAGTTCGTCCTTTTCTGTTATAGTCAATTATTTAACACTATATGGTGCGGCAGCAACAGATAGTGTTATGAGCAAGTAGCAAAGCGGATTGCGAATATCCGTTTGACATCAAGGAGGAAAAGAATATGAACAACACAGCGTTAGGAGCAAAGAAACAGGAGATTGTATTTATCAGCGAAGCACATGAAAAATTCTACTATGAGCAGTTAAAAAGGGTACGTTATCAGGATGAGTACCACAAAGCTCTTTGCTATTGTCTTGGTATTAGCGATGATACCAGAAGAAATGTGGATAAGATTTATAATTTTAAGTCAGGATGTGTAAAGACGGAATGTCTGCATGAAGGCTGGCAGACCAGTGGCAGTATGAAAGTCGTGAGAATGGCATTCAATCTTTACTGCAATGGCACACCCAGCGTCAATGATTACAAAGATGCAGAGGAACAGTTAAACGAGTGCAACAGGTACACAGTGGAAAATCTGTTCTGCTGTGCCTATGCACCATATTTTTGGCAGGCGATACAGATTCGTTATCCGGAATACGCAACCTACAACAAGGAACTGTATGCCTTATTTGGAGGAACAGACTAATGTTAAAAGTCAGAGTGATGGGAACAAAGAACGATATTGTTTGGTTTCAGAAGATTTTACAGCGTCACCCGAAAATAGAGGTCATGGAGTTTTCAGAACTCTATACCAATAAGGGGACAAACAAATATTACAGAGCTTATGCAGAAGTGCAGAAAAGCAACGTGAAAAGCAATAAATAACAGCAAAATAGCAAAGAATAGGAGAATTTATCATGTGTAAAGTTATCGCAATCGCAAATCAGAAGGGTGGAGTTGGCAAGACCACTACAACAGGAAATTTAGGAATTGGATTAGCAAAGCAGGGAAAAAGAGTGTTATTGATAGATGCGGATGCACAGGGCAGTCTTACCGCAAGTCTTGGGGTACAGGAGCCGGACAGACTGGAAATTACGCTTGCAACGATTATGTCAAATATCATCAATGATGAAGAAGAAAGCCCGGAATACGGCATTTTAAAGCATGAGGAGGGGGTAGACTTTATGCCGGGAAATATTGAGCTTTCCGGTTTGGAAACCTCGCTTGTAAATGTTATGAGCAGGGAAACGGTACTTCGTACTTACATAGAACAGCAGAAAGACCGCTATGATTACATTCTGATTGACTGTATGCCATCACTCGGCATGATTACCATAAATGCCTTTGCCTGTGCGGATAGTATCTTAATTCCAGTACAGGCGGCATATCTGCCAGTAAAAGGTCTGGAGCAGCTTATCAAGACGATTGGAAAGGTAAAGCGTCAGATCAACCCGAAACTGGAGATAGAGGGTATTCTGTTGACAATGGTTGATAACCGTACCAATTATGCAAAAGACATCAGTACATTGCTGATTGAGAACTATGGAAGTCGTGTAAAGATATTCAGAGAAAGTATTCCGATGTCCGTAAGGGCTGCGGAAATTTCAGCGGAAGGTGTGAGTATCTATCAGCATGATCCACATGGAAAAGTGGCAAGTGCCTACCAGTCATTGACGGAGGAGGTGCTTGGCAATGAGTAAGACAGGAAGTGCCGCAAAGGTAAAATTGAACAGTTTTGATGATTTATTTGGTACAAATGAAGTGCCACAGACAGGTCTGGAGCAGATTATCAATGCTCCGTTACAAGACCTGTATGAGTTCAAAGACCACCCGTTTCGGGTGGTCGATGATGAGAAGATGGAAGAAACCGTTGAGAGCATCAGGCAGTATGGTGTGCTTGTTCCGGGGATTGCAAGACCGAGAACAGGCGGGGGATATGAACTGATTTCTGGACACCGCAGAAAACATGGTTCACAGAGAGCCGGAAAATCAGAAATGCCGGTTATTGTGCGTGATTATTCCGATGATGAAGCAACGATTATCATGGTTGACAGCAACATTCAGAGAGAGGATATTCTTCCGAGTGAAAAGGCGAAAGCCTATAAGATGAAATACGAAGCGATGAAACATCAGGGAAGGAAGTCTGGTAAAAACACATTGGATGAAGTCGGGGAAGCTGCCGGGGAAAATGCAAAGAAAGTGCAGCGTTATATCTGGCTTGCAAGGCTTTCCGATACACTTCTTGAAATGGTTGACACGAAAAGATTAGGATTTTCACAGGGCGTTGATATATCTTTTCTCTCAGAAGAAGCACAGCAGTGGGTAGAGGTGGTAATGGAAGATACCAAGTGTGCAGTAAATATGGTGCAGTCGGCAAAATTAAAGGAATATAGCAAAACCGGAGAGCTGACAATGGCAATGGTCAGGCTGATCTTATCGGAAGAAAAGCCAAAGGAACGCAAGGTGACAATCAAGGCAGATAAAATTCGAGAATATTTTGCTGATGATTACAGCAGTGAAGATATAGAAAACATCATCATTCAGCTTTTGGATGAATGGAAACAGAAAAAGCAATGAAAGGGGGATTGCAGTATGGATAAAGGTTTAAACCTTGATTATTATTATGGCATTGAAGCGGAGCAGTTTTCCTTTTACCGAGTACCAAGAGTGCTGATTAAGGATGAAAGGTTCAGGGAGTTATCCAGTGATGCAAAACTCCTGTATGGTCTTATGCTTGACAGAATGGCATTATCTAGGAAGAATGGCTGGTTTGATGAAGAAAACAGGGCATATATTCATTACACGCTTGAGAATATCATGGAAGATTTGGGATGTGCAAGAGAAAAATGTGCCAAAGTGTTAGCAGAGCTTGACAGTAAAAAAGGGATTGGATTGATTGAGAAGAAAAGACAGGGATTGGGCAAGCCGGATATTATTTATGTGAAGAATTTTGCAACTTTAGAGGTAAGTATAAAGTCTGAAAATGATGAGCAAAGTCCCTCTGATGCCGATGTTTCCACAGAAGTTCGAAAATCGAACTTCAAGAAGTTCGGAAATCAAACTTCAGAAAGTTCGGAAATCGAACTTCAAGAGGTTCGGAAATCGAACTTCAAGGAGTTCGAAAATCAAACTTCAAGAAGTTCGGAAATCGAACTTCAAGAGGTTCGGAAATCGAACTTGCAGAGGTTCGGAAATCAAACTTCAAGAAGTTCGGAAATCGAACTTGCAGAAGTTCGAGAACCGAACCCTAATTATAACAATAATAACTATAACAATAATAGCTATAACAATCCTATCAATCAATCTGAAAACAGTGATGGGGATAGGATGGATGAGATGGATAGTGCAAACGCATACATGGAAATCATCAAGGAAAACATTGAGTATGAGCATCACATGAAGTATGCCCAGTATAGTGAAAAGGAGTTGTATCAAGAACTGTATGAGGTGATCTGTGAAATTGTATGTGTGAAGCATAAGACGGTCAGGATCGGTGGCGATGAGTATCCATACGAACTTGTAAAGTCGAAATTTTTAAAATTGAACTCCAGTCATCTGGATTATGTGATTAGCTGTATGCAAAATACCACAACGAAAATAAACAATATCAAGGCGTATATGGTGACAGCTTTGTATAACGCACCAAGCACCATAAGCCATTATTACCAACAGGAAGTGCAGCATGATATGTATGGGGGTGGATGGAGTGAAAAGGGCATTGTTTAAGGTTATAATTCCGTTATCAGTGACGGGACTGTGGTTGATTACCTGTTATCCGGTATGTAGAAAAGCAGACGGTTTTGATTGGTTTTTGTACTGGATACTGACGGGGTTTCCTTTTGGTATCCGTAGAATGTATTTGTGGCTGATACCAAAGAATTTTGGCATTAGCGGAACAATCGGGGTGCTGGCACTGGATTGTATTGTTGGCGGTCTGATCGGCGGCGTGGTGCTGATCGTAAAGGTTATCCGGGCGATATGGGAACTTGTCAGCATTTTCACAGGCAACTTCTGGACAAAAAGTCCAAAAGTCGGGGCAGTCGGTACATGGTTGCTCCTCTTAGTGATGGAGGTGTGAAAATGGTTGAGAAAAAGTGTAACTGGAAATGGTCAGATATTTTTTGAAAATGTTGAGACAAAAGGACTATCCAATTATGAAGGTTTTTATGGTAAAATAGGAAAGCGTTAGGGAAATGTTAATTTAGGTATTGTTACTGGGTGATATAAGACTAGTATACTGTATCATTGATATTTAATTAATTTTATGGTCTGACAAACCGTTTCA